>CALFOL010000323.1 GCA_937919915.1 uncultured Planctomycetaceae bacterium | reverse complement strand
ACTTCGAAGCCCGAGACCCGCCGGTTGTTTGCAGTTCCAGCACTTTCCTGCCCACTTCAGCGGGCGTACTTCCGGTTTCATCCGCGATGATCCCCAAGAACGTCTCCTGAATGTCCTCCAGCAATCGGTCTCGAAGGCGGTCGTTGTCAGGATCGGCATGCAGAAAGATCTTCAGATACGGCAGCGAGCCATCAGCAGGGCACACAAATGACTGCACCATCGCTCGGCATTTGCCCATGGCGTATTCATGGTCAAACACGATCTCATACCGAGTCAGATGCTTACTTCGCCGTTCGGGAACATTTTCGTATCGCCGCCCAATAAAGCGATTAAAGACCCGGTCAGTCAGAAAAGGCAATCGCAGCTCGCGGACCGTTACTTCTTCGGCTTTGCAACCGGCCATTTCCGAACTGTGGTGGTAGCTGTCATCCAACAGATCCGGCAGCAGAATCCCGTCACCAATCAACACGCCCACACGAGCTGCCCCCATTAGAATTCGGATTTCGCTGCGGTCGTTATCATCGAACGGGTGCTGTTGATAAACATAATCGGCATCCGGGCAACCATCGATTCGCGTGGGCAGACGTTCTTTCAATTGAGCGGCGCTCATCAGTCCCGCAGTATGCATTGAGTTTTCGCGGATCAACTCATACACAGGTCGCCGCACCCACGTGGGGTTAAACACTTTGTTGGCGGCGTCACTTGGTACACCACCGGCCATTTCATGCACATCGCCGACCCACAACAGATAACCAAGAGCCCGCAACACACGAAGGTAGCCGGTCTGTAATGATTCCGGCACTCCAAGTTGCTCGCACGCCTTCTCCACCACAGGGAATTCGATCGACTTCAACGCGCGTTCTTCAAACTCGTGCCGCATATGCTTTCGCAGGTCATGAAAGAAAGGTGGGTAATTTGCCGCAACTTCCGGCACTCGGCCGACCGCCTCTGTCATGCGTGCGATAAACTGACCACACCCATCCGCATGGCGTTTACGCAGCTCCCGTTCCAGCGGCTGTCCCTTAACAATGCCGCACTGATCGTTGTGTCAGCCCAGTTCAATGACGTCTTTGCTGGAATCTGCGGAATTTCGTTCACAGCATTTGCACCGTTTTTCAAATTTGCCCAAACAGGGCCGAACGGGTTGGCTGATGTGCAGGGAGTCACTTGTGTGGACGCGTCGAACCTGGTTGGGGGCGATCGTTTGCGGATCTGCCGCAAATCCTGTTGAATACCCGTTCGGCTGGCTCTGATCACATTCCCATCTTCCTGAGGCGGCCGTTTCACAACGTCTTCACAACCAGTTCTCAACCTCCTGTCGCCGGCCCGTCACGTTGGATTCCCTTTCCGACCTTCAGCTTATTCAGAAATCCATCAATGGCAGCCTCGAAGCGTTCGACACGCTCGTTCGCCGCTATCAGGATCGGCTCGTGCACAGTCTTGAGCATGCTTTGAATTCGCGAGAAGACGCTCTGGACGCCGCGCAACAGGCGTTCGTTTCTGCCTGGCAAAAACTTGGCGCATTCCGTCAGGATGCTGCGTTCTATTCGTGGCTGTATCGCATCGCCATGAATGCTGCTATCAGCCGACGACGAAAACAGCGCATCGCCACAACATCGCTGGATCGTCATGTTGAAGAATCGGGCATGCCCCCCGTCGACAACAACGAGGATGCCGATCCACAGCGACAATTGACCAGCGCCGAACATGTGCGGCTCGTACAGGAAGCTCTCAGCCAGCTCGCAGAAGAGTTCCGACAACCGTTGGTACTAAAGGAAATTGACGGCCTGCCATACGAAGAAATCGCCACGATCCTGGACATCCCCATCGGTACCGTCCGCAGCCGAATCTTCAGAGCTCGGCGGGAAATGACGGAACGACTCAGCCGCGTGTTCGGGGAAGACTAAACGGCGAACGCTTATCCGTCGCATCGACATCAGACATCGACATCACGCAATGATGTCATGCACCACACGTCCGTGCACATCCGTCAATCGGTAGTCGCGACCGGAAAAACGATACGTCAATCGTTCGTGATCAATGCCCATCAGATGCAGAATCGTCGCATGCAGGTCGTGCACATGTATACGATTTTCCACAGCGTCCATCCCGAAATCATCCGTCGCTCCGTACATCATGCCGCCACGCACACCGCCGCCAGCCAGCAGCATCGAAAAGCCCGTATGATGATGATCACGTCCGGCTTTCTGCAGATTCTCTTTCCCCTGAGCATAAGGTGTGCGACCAAATTCACCGCCCCAAATCACCAGCGTATCTTCCAGCAGTCCGCGCTGCTTCAGATCCGCAATCAGCGCCGCTGATGCCTGATCGCTGTAACTACACAGCTTACGATGCCGGTTGTCATTGTCCGCGTGAGTGTCCCAGGGCTGCTTGCCTTTATCAACATCATACACCTGCACAAACCGAACACCGCGTTCCACCAGGCGCCGAGCCAGCAACGTACCTTTCCCAAAGACGCTGTCGCCGTATGCCTGCTGAACATGTTGCGGTTCGTGCGAAATATCGAACGCGTCCTGTGCTTCGCGCTGCATCGAAAATGCCAGCTCCATCGCCTGGATCTGTGATTCCAGCACCGCATCGTGTTGACGCATCTCCGCATGTCGACGATTAAACGCCTGCAGTAAATCCAACTGTTCGCGCTGCTGTGGTCGAGATAACTGAGGATGTTTCAGATTCGCAATCAGTTTGTCGACCGATATGTCTCGAGTATCAAGGCGCGTGGCCTGGTGTTCTCCCGGCAGAAAACTGCTGGACCACAACTGTGGGCCCACAACTGGCATGCCAGGACACAACGTCACAAATGCCGGCAGATTTCGGTTTTCGTTCCCCAAACCATAGGACGCCCACGATCCCAGACACGGACGAATCGGCTGCTGATTGCCGCAGTTCATCATCAATAAGCCTGGCTCATGATTGGGAACATCCGTGTGCATCGACCGCAACACGCACAGTTCATCCGCCACTTTGCTCATGTGCGGAAACAGTTCACTCATCACCACACCGCTTTGCCCGTGCGGGCCAAAACGAAACGGCGAAGGTTTGTAACCGGCTCCTTTCGAGGGCTTGTATAACTTCCCCGTCGGCTGCTCACCCGCGTGTCGAGCCAATTCCGGCTTCGGATCGAACGTATCAACATGCGACGGCGCGCCGTTCATGAACAGAAAGATCACGCGTTTTGCTTTCGCGGCAAGATGCGTCACAGGACTCGCGCCCAGCGTGCGAGTCGTTTGCGCTGCAGCAGACGACAGCATCCCGTCCTGCATCGCTGCGGCCAGGCCGATCGTCCCAAAGCCAGCTCCGGCACGTCTTAACATATCACGACGACTGAACAAATGACTGCTCCTGAAATATTACTGCGAGTCGCGCGCTGCGATTCAATCCACAAACTGCAATTCATTCGAGGCCAGCAACGTTTGAGCAAACTGCTGCCAACGCTGCTGGTGTTGTTTAGAAGTTTCGTCACCCAAAAACGACAACGCTAACTCCAACTCTTCATTCGACGCTTCCCGCCCAAACACCAGATCCATCGCGAACCTGACCCGAAGTTCATTCGATGAAGCCGCAGCCAGACAGCCCGTCGCCAGCTGCTTTGCATGTGCGACCATAAACGGACTATTCATGAGAAACAATTTCTGCAGAGGCGTCGTCGTCCGCACACGATTTCCGGCATGCACATTCGGATCTGGAAAATCGAATGTTGCCAGCAACGGATTCAAATCCAATCGACTGATGCGGCTATACACCGTGCGGCGTTTTCCCGAGAGAACCAGTGGATCCATCGATTCACCGCCCACCACATCTTCCAGTTGCCCGCTGACGCTCAGCACGGTGTCACGCCAGATTTCCACGCTTAAACGTTGCCGGTTCATGTGAGACAGCAGCTTATTCTCCGGATCCGCTTCGACAGCATCCGCATCGACTTCGCTGCTTTGTTGCCACGTCGCCGACAACAAAATTTCGCGACACAACCACTTCAGCGACCACCCGTTGTCCATAAATCGCACGGCTAAATCATCCAGCAACTGCGGATGAGTCGGCCGGTCGCCAAGTTCACCAAAATTACTGCGAGTCTCCACCAACGCCTGACCGAACAGTTCTCCCCACACACGATTCACGATCACGCGCGCCGTCAGCGGATTACTGCGGTCGGCAATCGATTTTGCCAGCTCAAGACGCCCACTACCTGTTGAAAAGTGAACCGGTTCGGCAGTCAGCACAACGGGAAATCCACGTGGCACAACATCGCCTTTGTTAGCCACGTTGCCGCGAATATGGACCGAAATATTCTCCGGCTTCTTTGTATCGCGCACGATGTGAATGGCGTCTTTCGGCTCTTTGGAATGGCCGTTCTTGCCTTTTGTCCGTCCATCATCCAGCGGACGGTTGAACAGCTCGGTCCCGGCAAACACTCCCGCAAGGGCATAGTAATCTGTCGTTGGAATCGGGTCGTACTTGTGATCATGACAGCGAGCACACGCAACAGTCAGTCCCAGCAGCCCACGCGTCACCGTATCAACCTGATTTTCCCATTCGTCCGCCATCACTCCCGCATTGTTGCGTTGATAGTACTTTGGCCCCAGCCCGATAAATCCGAGCGCTGCGTGATTGGAATCATTGCCTGGTTCAATTTTGTCAGCCGCCAGCTGCAACATCACGAAGCGATCGTACGGGATATCCGAATTCAGGTTGGTGATCACCCAGTCTCGATACAGATAGGCATTCGGATAAAACAACGCAGAATTCTCGCCCACAATATGAGCCTGATCTTCGGCATACCGCGCAACATCCAGCCACATCCGCGCCCAGCGTTCTCCGTAGTGCGGTGAGGCCAGCGCGTCATCGACAGCGTGACTCCAGGCACCTGACTGTTCGTCTGCAACAAAATCCGCCACGGCGGCTGCGTCGGGCGGCAGACCAACAACAGTCAACCACAACCGCCGAACCAGCGTCGCGCGATCCGCCGGTGAATTTAACGTCAGCGAGTTTTCGCGAAGTTGCTGTTCGATGAAACCGTCAATCGGCTGACCAGACAGCGACGCTGGCGCAACATGCGGTGTGGGCTTTTGAAATGCCCAGAATTTGCGGCCGGCTGCGATGTCGATTCCTGACTCAGCGGACGCTGGGTGGTTGACCACAGCGTCGCGAGGATCAGCGGCACCCGACCTAATCCAGGTTTCGAAATCAGCGATCACCGCATCCGACAGTTTTCCGGATGGCGGCATTTCGAACGAATCGTATCGGAGAGCTGACAGCAACAGACTTTTGCCAGGATCACCTGGCACGATTGCGGGCCCGGATTCGCCGCCTCGGCGACCGCCATCCCGAGAATCCAGCAGCAATTCCCCCTTGACCGATTTTGCACCAGCGGCATGACAGTGATAACACTTCTCAACCAGCACCGGACGAATGCGACGTTCAAAGAAGTCCACATCGTCACACCGACATTCGCAGGAAGCGATACACGCGCAAGCAATAATGGCAAGAAACAGACGCATAGGACGCGAAAACTTTGGAGGGGTAAGGGATCTGCTGTCACAGAGATCGGTGGGATTGAAAGCGTACCAAAACGGAACGCCGAATTCTTCAGCCATTTACAGCATTTCGCCAGACGGCGTGGCCACTCTATGACACAACGTTCGCGTTTCCCGGGCTCCGGGGCGGCTGC
>CALFOL010000322.1 GCA_937919915.1 uncultured Planctomycetaceae bacterium | reverse complement strand
TATTCGACTCTGGCCAGCAGAACTGATCGCGCAACCGCCATAGCCGTGGATGAATAGTAAAGACAGGCAATCTGCGAAGTCGAAGTTGACTTTGTGGAAACATGCAGACGCACACAAGGTGCATCTGATTTTTGACCTGTATGGATAGGGGTTAATACAATGAAGAGGCTCATGGTGGGAGCCGCTGCTGCAGTGATTTTTTTGCTTCAGAGCGGTGTGTCGGATGCGGGCTTGCTGGGACTTGGTTATTCAAGTTGCGGAACTGAAGCTTGCGATTCCGGTGGTGACTTCGCTTCGGCGAAGTGTGGTTGCGACGTTCAGTATCGCACTGTGCGAGACGTCGTTTGGGATCAGCAGTACACCACTATGCGAATGGTGTTTGACCGCTGTACAGAAAAAGTTCCGGTGTCGCACACTCGAAACGTGTACACCACGAACTACAGAAACGAAAACTACACTGTGTGTCGTCCGGTTTATCAGACACACTACCGCACTGTGCAGCATAAGATCTGCAAGCCCGTTGTGGACACGTGCTGGAAGACCGTCAACTACACAGTCAAAAAACCGTGCTACAACACGTGCTATCGGGATGTCTGCTATACAGTGTGCAAGCCATGTTTCAAGACATGCTATCGCACAAAGTGCTACACGGTTTGCAAGCCATGCTATCAAACCACTTACCGTGACGAGTGCTACACAGCATACCGCACAGAGTCGCAAACGTGTTACCGTGATGCGTGTTACACGATCATGAAGCCTGTCACGACAAACACGACCGTTCCTGTTTGCAGCGGACGCTGGGAAACCTACACAAAAACTGTTCCGGGACCAATGATTCAGAAATGTGTTCCTGATCCCTGCAACCCATGCTGTTCAAAGACAATCTGCTGCCCAGGTCCCTGCCGAACCATCTGCTGCAAGCGTTGGGTTTCATGCATGGTTGAAAAGCAGGTTTGCTGCACCCGAATGGTACCGGAAGTTTGTCACAAGCGAGTTCCTTACACGACTTGCCGTCGGGTTCCATACACCTGCACTCGCAAAGTGCCTTGCACAACCTGCTCCTTCACTCGTGAGACTTGTACCAAGCAGGTTCCTTATACGACCTGCTCGATTCAGCGAGAGACTCGCACGAAGAAGGTTCCTTACACAACGTGCTCATGGACGACAGAATGTCGTACCAAAAAGATTCCTTACACAACATGCCGTATGGAAACACAGTGCGTAAGCCGACAGATTCCTTACACAACGTGCCAGATGGTTCAGCAAACATGCACCAAGCGAATTCCTTACACCACCTGTCATCAGGTCTGTGAGACAAAGATGGTCACGAAGACCCGCTGCATTCCTCGCTGCGTACCGGTCTGCAAGACTCGCTGTGTACCGCGAATCGTTTGCCGACAGGTTGCCGTGCCAACATGCGACAGCGGATGCTGTGATCAGGATTGCACTCCGAGCTGCAACGCTCCATGTGCTCCTGGCTGTAGTGTTCCAGGTGGTTGTAACTAAGAGCGAGTATTCGATCTGACGGAATGGAATCCTGAAGATCAACGGATCCCACCAACGGTGTTTTCATTGTAAGAGGGCGAGTTCACTTTTGTGAACTCGCCTTTTTTTGTGTTTACTGTAGAAAGTTCAGAGTACAATCCCGGTCCGTCAGAGCGAAGTTTTGAGGCCGGGAGTGTCGCCTTCCATTTGCCTGGTAAGGGGATCAGTATTCCCCGCTTCAGAGCATCGAATCGACTCAACATTGATTTGCGCCCGAAAAACACGCGGATCCGGCGTATTGACCAATGACGTACCAAAGCCGAGCATCCATGCATGACAGACAGTCCACCCGCAAGCCAACCTCACAAAAGACTTCGGTCGCCCCTGGGAATCAGGGATCTGGAAGCAGCAATGAAACATTCCGCCGCGTTAGAAGAAAAGATCCAAAACAAAACCGCTCAGATCGGGGTGATCGGCCTTGGCTACGTTGGGTTGCCACTGATCAGTGCCTTCACGAATGCCGGGTTTCGCTGTATCGGATATGACGTTGATCAGAATAAGGTCGACGAACTTGCGGCAGGCCGCAGCTATATTAAGCATGTTGGTTCTGAGCGGGTCGCGGACTGGATCAAACGTGATGTCCTGGAACCAACGTCGGATATGAGTCGTCTGGGTGAAGCGGACGTGTTGATGATTTGCGTCCCCACCCCACTGACAGACAGTCGCGATCCGGATCTGAAGTACGTCGAACTGACAACTGCGGCGATCGCAAAGACTCTGCGACCGGGGCAGCTGGTAATCCTCGAAAGCACCACCTATCCAACGACCACGCGCGACGTCATGGTGCCACTTCTGCAGAACAACAGCAGTGGTCTGAAGTGTGGTGAAGATTACTTTGTGGCGTACAGTCCTGAGCGAGAAGATCCAGGCAATCCGGACTTCACAGCGGCAGGGATTCCGAAAGTCGTTGGCGGGTACGACGGCATCAGCGGAGAACTGGCGGTGAAGTTGTATTCCCACGCCATTATACAGGTCATACCAGTCGCCAGCGCCGAAATTGCAGAAGCCTGCAAGATTCTGGAGAACACTTACCGCGCGGTCAATATTGCGCTAGTCAACGAACTGAAGACGCTCTTCGATCGAATGGGCATCGACATCTGGGAAGTTGTCGACGCAGCAAAGACGAAACCATTCGGCTTTCAGGCGTTCTATCCCGGACCAGGTCTGGGCGGCCACTGTATTCCGATCGATCCGTTCTACCTGTCATGGCTGGCTCGTCGATACGGCATGAGCACGCGATTCATTGAGCTGGCGGGTGAGGTGAATTCTCGGATGCCGAGGTATGTGATTTCGCAACTGGCTGAGTTCCTCAATCAAGTTGGCAAGCCACTGAAGGGGACAAAGATCTGCCTGTTGGGAATGGCCTACAAAAAAGACGTCGACGATCCACGCGAAAGTCCTTCATTTGAGTTACTGGAGTTGCTGCTGGAACGTGGAGTCGAATTGACATACAACGATCCGCATATTCCACGACTCCCCAAAATGCGGCATCATGACAATCCCGACATGAGCAGCACGGAGCTTACGGCAGAATTTCTGGCATCGCAGGACTGCGTCCTGATCGCGACCGCCCATTCCGCGTACGATTACGAGTTCATCGTCAAACACTCGCGGATGGTTCTGGATACGCGAAATGCGACCAAAGAGGTGGCGGACGGCCGTGAAAAGATATTTAAGGCTTAGGGCGGCCAGGAAGCGGTGCACGTCTGCCTACCACTCTCGCACGATTGCGGCGGGAAGGCGATATCGCCCGGGGAGTGTGGCCTACAATGAGAATCATGCATAATTTCGGGCAGTGGGATCGCACAGCCCTGAGACGGACTCTAAAGTTCCCGCCATGGCACTCCTGAGTCTCAACAACCTGACATTTACCTACGCTCACCCCGTCCTCCTAAAGGATGTGACGCTGCACATCGAGCGCGGAGAACGCATCGGTTTGGTGGGACGCAATGGCGCGGGCAAATCGACGCTTCTAAAGATCATCAACAGGGAATTGAATCCCGATGACGGCTCAGTCGACGTGGGCCCGGAAATCGTTGTCGCCAAACTGGACCAGGAGGTCCCCGAAACACAGAACCTGTCCGCATTCCAAATGGCGGCTGAAGGTTTTGGGCCGATCGGAGTGGCGGTCGCCGACTATCGCCGCCTCAATATCGCGATGGCGGATGGCAGTCTGTTGTCAGACGCAGATCAAAAGGTCTACGACAGGGCCAGCGAGCGACTGGCTGACGCAGAACTATGGGACGGCAGTGATCGCCTTGAAGGCCTGCTGAACGAAATGCAGCTGCCGCCCGATGCGGACTTCAACGACCTTTCTGCAGGCATGAAACGCCGCGTCCTGCTGGCTCGCGCGATGATTCAGCGGCCTGACATCCTGCTGCTGGACGAACCAACCAACCATCTCGATATTACCTCAATCATCTGGCTGCAGAATTATCTCAATCGTTTCGCCGGGACGCTGATCTTCATTACTCATGATCGCGTGTTCCTGCAGGACATCGCGAACCGCATTGTGGAAGTTGACCGCGGACGACTGTTCGACTGGACCTGTGACTACACCACCTTCCTAAAACGCCGCGATGACTTGCTGGCAGCGGAGGAGGTTGCTCAGGCGCACTTCGATCGCAAGCTGGCGGAAGAAGAAGTCTGGATTCGTAAAGGCATTAAAGCGCGACGAACGCGTAATGAAGGTCGAGTACGAGCGTTAAAGAAAATGCGTCAGGAACGCAGCGAGCGGCGGCAGAAAGTCGGCTCCGCAAAGCTGCAGTTACAGGATGCAGACCGATCCGGTCGCCTTGTGGCTAAAATCCGCAATATCACGCATTCGTTTGGCGGCCCACCGCTAATCGACGACTTCAGCACCACAATTTTCCGCGGCGATCGCATCGGAATCATCGGCCCTAACGGAATCGGCAAATCGACGATCCTGAAGATTATGCTCGGCGAATTGCAGCCGGAAGCGGGCACGGTGCAGATGGGCACCAACATGTCCGTCGCATATTTCGATCAGCTGCGAGGCCAACTGGATCCGAGCAAATCCGCCCGCGAAAACGTCAGTGATGGTACGGACGAACTGATCATCAACGGCCAGAAACGGCACGTCATGGGTTACCTGCAGGACTTCCTGTTCGAACCCGATCGAGCTCATACGCGTGTCGGCTTCCTGAGCGGTGGAGAGCGGAACCGTTTGTTGCTGGCAAAGATGTTCTCGAAGCCGGCCAACGTGATGGTACTGGACGAACCCACAAACGATCTCGACGCAGAAACACTGGATCTGCTTGAAGAAACGCTGGCGGAGTACCCCGGAACGATCCTGTTGGTCAGCCACGACCGCGCGTTTCTAAACAACGTGGTGACAAGTACGATCGTGTTCGAAGGCAATGGAGTCGTCAACGAGTTCGACGGCGGATACGACGACTGGCTGCGTCAAAAGAAGGGCAGCGATGGGGCAAAGTCCGGCAACTCTCCAGAGCTTAAGACTCCGTCGACCACGAAGACAAATTTGGCCACGACGGCAAATCCGAAGAAGCTGAGCTACAAAGATCAGAGAGAACTGGACGAACTCCCCGCACTGATCGAACAGCTGGAGACGCGTCAGGCGGAACTCAACAAGCAGATGGCGAGCCCTGACTTCTACAAAGCAGACAAGGACATGATCCTGGCTGTGCAGAAAGAATCTGAAACCATCAACAGGAAGCTCGAACGCTGCCTGGAACGCTGGGAAGAGCTTGAGGGCTAAAGTCTGCCCGATGTTCCTGACTCCGGTGGCCAACGGCACTGCTCAGGCGTTGCAAAGCGGTTCACGGTGTGCCGCCTGGTCCTGCCCTCATAGGCCCAGTCGATCGGTGTGTTGACGGCTGCAGCGTATTACGCTGACTTGTGGCCGCGACGAACGGTTTTCGACAGCAAATCGCCTGCTCCCGCGAGCGAGTACCGTCCACAACAATAAGTAAACTGCTCTAGCGGTTTTAAGTCGTACTCAGTGCTCCAGGCACAAAAAAGCCCGGTTCCATTTGGAGCCGGGCTTTCAATCTTAAGGCAAGATTCTGTTTCAGGACACTCGCTGATTACTCTTCTTCATCTGCTGCAGTTTCGGCCGCATCATCCGCGGATTCCGCTTTGGCAACATCATCCGCGGGTTC
>CALFOL010000321.1 GCA_937919915.1 uncultured Planctomycetaceae bacterium | reverse complement strand
CTCCTTTCTTTAGAACTCAGTTCATCGAAGGTCCGCGTGCTACCTTTCGACGCGATGAAGATTTCGGTTTGACCGATTGGTAGATGCCGCCCTGCTCGGCATCAATGCATCGTCCACTCGCCCAGGAACGCAGGTTGCTCACTGATTCACTGGCCGTTACAGCCACCGGCACGACGTTTTGAGCAGCCTGTGTGAGCGGTACGTCCAGCAAAGCCGCAAGCCGACAACAGGCTCGGATCTCCGCACCAGTCCAGTCTTCGTCCGCAGGAATCGCTTGATCCATGTCGAGCCCGAAGGCTGCAACATAGTGAGACCAGATCTGATCTTTTTGGTCTCGCTGCGGCAGATCCAGAAAGACGATCCCGTCAAAGCGCTCCGCACGCGACAGTTCGGGCGGCATCCGCGAAATGTCGTTGCACGTCGCGATGAGGTAAACGTCGGACGTGTGATCGTTCATCCACGAAAGCAGCGTTCCAAACATCCGAGCCGACACGCCGGAGTCGTTTGTCCCAGAACCAGCGACTCCCCCAAGAGCTTTCTCGATCTCATCGACGAACAGAATGCAGGGGGCCATGGCATCAGCGATTCCGAGAGCCCGTCGAACATTCGATTCCGTCTGACCAACCAGACTTCCCATTAACGCGCCGATATCCAACACCAGCGTAGGTCGCCCGGTTTCCCTTCCAAGACACTTTGCAAACGCGGACTTGCCCGTTCCCGGAACACCGAGCAACATGACACCCTTCGCCTTCACATTCGCGGTGCCACTGCGTCGCAACAGCGAACGCTTACAGAACGCCTTCAAACTCTGCAGTCCGCCGAGCGAAGAGAAGTCTTCTTCACCCTTGTAGAGATTAAGCAGGCCGGACTTTTTTAATGTCCCGGTTTTGAGTTCCCAGAGGGATTCTGCCGTGAGCCGACCGTGTCGCACCAGACTCAGGCTGAACGCGTTTTCCGCTTCCAGCCGTGTTAGCCCCGCGGCCGCATCCAGCACAATGCCGAATTCATCTTCGGCCGGCAATTCGCCATCTTCGGTCGCCACTTCACGAGCAATTTCTGCAAGCTGTTCATGCGATGGCAGTTCATGCTCGACGACCACAAACAGTTTCTCAAGTTCCGGTGGGATCGACACGACGGGAGACAAGCCGATAACGATTCGACGATCATGCCGTCCCGACAGTAACTGCGTCTGCAACGCCTGCATTATCTCCGTGGAAGCGACAAATCGGTGCAGGTTCTTGATGACCAGGATCGTCGTTTTATCCGCAGCCATCGAAGACAATGCGCGAATTGCCGCCAACGGATCGTTCGCTTCGTGGCCGGTGGCAACGCCTGTGAGCTGCAAACCCTGATCGACGTCCCAAACGGCCAGTTTCCATTCTTCACGGCGACACAACTCCGAAATCTCACGGATGGCTTCGTGGTGTTCGTGAGATTCGATCCAGACTCCTGTGAAGCACGCCGCAACAAGTTCACCGAGTCGTTCTTTTAAGTTCATAAGCACCTTTCGTGATTTCATTGTTGAACAGAGTGTTAGTTTGATTCGTACTTCTGCTGCTCAACGGTTGCCTCAGCGTAAAACTCAGATTTGAGTTGCTCAGCGACCTGCTGGCCCAGTGCATCGCGTACGAAGCGACTTGCCGTCTGGCATCCGTTACCGGTGAAGCCCTTGGTTTCGACACGGCTTTCACCGTTTGGTTTGACGATGATTTCAATGGTCTGATTCAAGCCGCACCTCCGACACCGATGACCAGTTTAATGGAGCCATCATTCAACGGCTGTTCGATCACGCTGTGCCCGTTGCGCCGAGCTTCGATCTTGGCACGTTCAACGGCATAAGCCTGCGTCAATCGATCAAGGTGAACCGGATCGCCCCAGCGGCCCTCGTAGTTGTCGAAGTGAACGCGACCCTCGTCGACGTCGCAGACGACCGGATATCGCCAATCAGGAAGTTCAACGCAGTAGCCGGTCGCCTTTGACGTAAACAGATCGGCCGTTCGATGCACGGGTTCGGCATGCCCAAGACGTGAACAGGCACTCCTTAGAGCACCCGCGTCGCGAATTTGGGTTTCGATGGTCACGATGTGTGACATTCGGAATCTCCTTTCTTTGTTAGTGAAGTGTCAGATTGAGTCACAGCTGTAAACGGTTCAGATGTTGACTCTTCCCGCCCGTGCTTGACGGTCACTCGCGGCGGTGCTGCCAGCAGCAACGGGGACTCGGAAAACATGTCCTGAAGCAGCAGTTCGGCTACTGCACCATCATCAGCAGGTTCGATGGGCTGCCGCAGCAAGTGCCAACAAATGATCAGCGGGAGCACACACGCGATCAGCAGACCAACCTGCGTGATCGCAGCAGCCATCAACGGTTCGAGGTATCGGTCCGCAGCGATTTCACGCCGGTCGACTTCCAACAAGTCTCGCTGGCGACCGATTTCAGCACGTTCGGCCTGCACACCTTTCTGCAATTCGACGATCTCAGTACGAGCCTTCGCGTCCGCTTCCACCAACTGCTTCGCTCCCTCAGCAACCGATCTCTGCATTTCCGCCACGCGGACGTTTTGTTCCGCCTGCCGAGCCGCATGCCGCTCAGCCTGTTCCGCCAGTCGTTTGTTCTCATCACATCCGGCGTTCGCCAAAATCAGCATTGCGATGACTATCACAGTCATCGACCTGAGTGTTTTCACAAGCCCTCCATTTTGAAATGAGTCTTCGTAGTATCAATTGCAACGCCAGTCGCATGCGACGTTCCCGGATAAGGACGAGCACAGCGACGACTAAGGCGAAGACAATCGAAGCGAATGGAATGATTTGCAGCACATTTCCTTTCTGTTTGTGGTCCACCAGGGTTTCCCCAACAACTGCACCGAATTGCAAAAAAAAAGCCCGATCGTTAGCCGATCGGGCACAGCCATCAGAGTTAAGCAGCACGTATTTGCTGGAATGATTGGTCGTCAGGCTCAGGCTGAACGACGTCTCCGTAGGTCGGGCCTATTCGCCCCTTTTGACGTATACCATTGCTGCAGCCACGCTCGCACAGTCGGCACGCTCTTCTGCAGTCGTTTCGCGACTTCAGTTAAAGGAACACCGGACTCCGTCCAATCCACCGCCTGTGCGACCCACTGCTTCCGCCGCGTCTCAACCGTTGGGACGGGCAGTCCGTGCTCACGGCACCAGTACTCCAACGCCTTTTGAACAGTGTTGTCCGTTGATTTGACAACGGGGTCACGTGCGATGGCTCGCAGTGAGAGACCAGAAACCCAGAGTTCGTAAGCTCGCCGGGCAATGACTTGAAAACGCGGTAACTCCAGTTGTTTTTTCTGCAGCAGCTTAAGACGACTACGACCGTCTGGCATTGGTTGACCATTCGACTTGAACCAATCTTTGATCACCGCTGTGGCCCTCGACTTACTGACGTTGAGGCGTTGTGCGATCTCCACCATCATTAACCCCTCATCGTAGAGCGCCTTCGCCTGTTCACGTTGCGCAATTGACGGATCAGGATCAACAAAATCGATCGTGATCAGTTTGCCAGTCTCGCCCGGACCTGAGTTGCAAACAGCGTGAAGCCCAAGGCTCCGACTCAGCCCGTCTGCTGCAATCCTAAAAGTGCCGCGGAGCAACCTGCGCTTACGATTGGGGTGTTCCACTTCTTCGACAACGATTTCACCGCCAACGAGATCACGAAGTGCCTTCGCAGCAGCGGGACCGCCATCTCGAAGGACATCCCCCAGCTGACTCAATTGCTGACGCAGCCATGCTTTCGTGGGACGTGAAGCAGCAAAGCTGTGACTCAAATCCAGGTCTCGTAACTTCCTTGACAGATCTCGACGCTCGTCTCGACGGTCTGACAGCCGACGTGCTATCTCTGGAGAATCAACTCCCGCTTCGACCTGATCCACCAGTCGGGCAATTCGGCGTTCAATGTCACCGATCTGTCGCTGCAGTGCGGCGATCTCCGTGGGGACACGGTTCTGCATCTCGACGATGGATTTGTTGAGATGTTCCCAAACGGCTTCGAACCAAACTTCGTCGCCAAGGATTTCGCGACCAACGAATTCAAGCAGCATCTGTTCAACGCGTTTTCGTTGAAGCCTTGCCCTGCACTTGCACGTCCCACGCTGGTAGCGAGGACATCCCAGGTATCGACCACCGGCCCCGCCAACTCGCAACACCGTATCGTGGCCACTTCTACGACATTTCCCACACTTGAACAGCCCCTGCAACAAATGGCGGGGACTCTTCCCGTTACTTCCGGGAGTTGAGCCCCGCAGTCGTCCTTGTTTGTCACGGTACTTCGCATGAGCATCCTCATTCTCTTTTAGCCGTTGCTGAGCTGCGCGGAATGTTTCATCATCGATGATCTGAAGATGCTCAAAAGTTCTTACCCACTGTTCACATTCTCCTTCCGGCCTCAGCGTTTGAGACTTGTTGCCTGTAAATGGATCTCGCACATTCCGTCGCTGTCCCCAGGGCCAGATGCCGATGTATTTCTCATTGCTGAGTTTGTCGATGACCAGTCCATGCTCCCATTCCGGCTTCGAGGATCGGTGATCCTTCGGTGCCTTGAGCCGATTCAGTTCCTTCACGATCCACCGAATGCTCCTCTCTTCGTTGGTGAACCAATGAAAGATCTTGTGAACCCACTCAGCTTCCGTCGAGTTGATCTGATAGATCTTCCGGACGCGTTGGTTCTTGCCAATTTGCCGAGACTCTTCGCCGGGGGCTGGCACTGAATCGTACCCGAAACAGTGATCACCAACTGAGTACCCGGCCAGGACCATACCTTCCTGACCGCGGTGGACTGATTCGCTGAGTTCCTTCAGGTATCGTTCATGGATGACGGTCATGATCGCCGCCAGAATCTCCCAATCGTTTCGATCTGAATCCAGCCCCTCCGACACACAGATGACTCGCACGCCGAAAGTATAAACCAGCTTTTTGAGCATCGGCATGGTGATCACAGATTCACGCGAGAGTCGACTCAGGCTGTACAGATAGAGCGTTTTAAACTCCCCCGCTTCGGCGGCACGTAACATCGCATCGAGTGCTACACGCCGCAGCGTGGTTCCCGAAATCGCTTCGTCCGAAAACTGAAGATCAGGCGGCACGCGATGACCATTTTTGGCCGCCAACTCCTGATTCTTCCGATGTTGGTCGACCGTGCTTTCCTCACGCTGCATGCCTGAGCTATAACGTGCATAACTGGCGGCGATATCGGAACTGTCGCTTCCGTCCTCGCCTTCACTGTTCCTCGTCTGCCCCTGCCGCCCACGTCTCCGAGATTGTGGACGGGCCAACATTGAAGCTTCACTGGGCGGTCCGTGCAGAGGCTGATTTTCAGACTGTGCTGAAAGTGTGCTGAAACCAATGCCAAACAACCCGCAACAGCCGCTAAGGACCAGTAGCAACCAAAACGCCGCAAACCGTTGCCTCTGAATGGCTTGCATCACAAACCATGTACTCACAAGGAGTTGTGATTCGGCCCGGCCGATAATCCCCCTCTCTCCGCTCATCCTGATGCCTCTGAGCCATAAGTACTTGGCTCAG
>CALFOL010000320.1 GCA_937919915.1 uncultured Planctomycetaceae bacterium | reverse complement strand
GTGGAATTCGATGATGAAGGTAATGCCGTGTCGCTCGAAGAAAAGCCGAGTACCCCGAAATCCCGTTTCGCCGTTCCAGGCCTGTATTTTTACGATTCTGACGTCGTCCAGATCTCTCAGAATCTGAAACCGTCGCCCCGAGGAGAACTTGAAATCACGGACGTGAATCGTGAATACCTCAGACGCGGAAAACTGCGGGTGCAAACACTGTCGCGCGGATTCGCATGGCTCGACACAGGAACACACGATTCGTTGCTGGAGGCGGGAAATTTCGTCGCTGCGATTGAAAAACGAATGGGCCTGAAGATTTCATGCCCCGAAGAAATCGCCTACTCACGAGGCTTTATTGATCTGGCGCAGTTAAGCAGCCTGGCTGCAGATTATTCGAATGAGTACGGTGATTACCTTCGCTATGTCGCAGCCAGATCTCAGAAAAAAGCTGAGAAAAGAGTTCCGTAAAATTTCCGCACCGAACGCTCATTTCAATAGTCGATATCCACCGACACCGGAGCATGGTCGCTCACGGTGAGGCCAGCAGCTCGGTGAATTTCCACTGACTCAAGCCTGTCGCGGACCTCTGCGGTTGCCAGCAGGTAGTCGATTCGCCAACCGCGATCCAGTTCTCGAGCTCGACCTCGATTCGACCACCAGGAATATGGTCCGTGGACATCTCCAAAGTGTTCGCGGCTCAGATCATGCCACCCGGACTCCAGGAGTTCGCCAAACCATTCACGCTCGTGCGGCAGAAACCCTGACGTCTTCTGATTGGATTTCGCGTGGAAAATATCTTTTTCGGTATGTGCGATGTTTAAATCGCCGCCAAAGATCATTGGGCCAGAGTCCTTCTGATCGTCAGCCCAACGACGAAAGTTGACCAGCCACTCATCCTTCACTGCCTGACGCGCGTCACCTGAAGAGCCGGAGGGCAAATAGACGCTTGAGATTTTCAGGTCGCCGATCTGAATCGTGATGACCCGACCCTCCACGTCTGGATCGGACTGTGTTAGTCCCGTTTCGCTGACTTCAAATGGCAGTCGAGACCAAACTGCTGTCCCGGAATATCCTTTCTTTTCAGCGGGGTGCCAACAGACGTGCCATCCATCGGGCTCTCGCCACTCGGCATCCAGTTGTTCTGGCAGTGCACGGACTTCCTGCAGCAGCAAAACATCTGGAGAAATGATTTCCAGGTGTTCCGCGAACCCCTTTCTAATGGCCGCCCGCAGTCCGTTGACATTCCACGTCGTGATTCTCACAAAAGTCCTTTACATTCCGGGGTTCTAGGCGAACTAGGTGAATTACTTATGATTCCGCAAATTCTGCGGATTCGATTTGCATTAGGTCCGATGGCTGCTGCATAATTTAT
Source organism: uncultured Planctomycetaceae bacterium (assembly GCA_937919915.1). Taxonomy (GTDB): domain Bacteria; phylum Planctomycetota; class Planctomycetia; order Planctomycetales; family Planctomycetaceae; genus Fuerstiella. The sequence continues at coordinate 2,456 of CALFOL010000320.1, read as the reverse complement.
CCCATATCGGTCGCCAGGGCTCTGTTTTATTTTGTGACCGTACCTCAATGGCCGCTCCAATTGCTGTGATTGTTCGGAAAAAGAATAATGTTGATGAAACTCCCAAACCTATCAGCTCTCATAACTCCAACTCTCGCTCTCAGCCTCACCGCGAGTGCGATGTTCGTCACAGTGAGTGCGTCTGCAGCTCAGGAAGCTGGACTTCCACTTCCTATTGAAGTCGCTCCCATTCCACACAACGATATTCCGGCGGTTCCACACGCGGCGGGTATCGACCCGAATTCTGTGCTTCACGACCGACAGCACCACATCTCGCTCGATGCAAATGGTGGGTTTGCCGGTCGGTTGGTGACTCTGGACTCAGGCACCACCAGTCCGGCCAGCGGAATGAACGTTAGTATCATTCGTGGTGGCTCAGTCGTGGCGTCGACCGTTACAAGTGTCGATGGCTCATTCAACGTAAGCGGGGTGGGTGAAGGTGTTGTTACTGTGGTCGGTACCAGCCCAACCGGATTGCTGTTGTTCTCAATTCACCTGAGAAACGACGGAAATGTCTTTGCCGTTGCGACTCCAGTGGGACTGGAAACGAAAACTGTCGAACTTGGAGTGCACACTGCCGTTGTCTCTTCTTCCGATCTGGCTACCGTCAAGCAGCTGATCATGGGAGCACTTCCAAGCGGCAATAAGCGATTCAATTCAGACCTTGTGGATTCAGACAAGGGATTTCCACACAGCTCTGAGGAAGGCGAGAATTCGACGTCTACTCGTCACCATCCAGTACAGCTTCAGGCAGACGGTTCTCTCAGAGGTCAAGTCAATCTACTTGACCCACGAAATGGCAGTCACCGAGATGTTGTAGATCTCACGCTGCACTTTGTTCGCCACGGACAGCACGTGGGGGCGACGGAAGTACAGCGAGATGGTCGCTTTCAAATGGCAGGACTGGCGCCAGGCCAGTACAGCATCGTAACAACAGGAAAAGACGGAATTCTGGCGATGGGGATCGACGTTGTTGGCTCCTTGGCACAGGTTGAGAAAGACGACGAATTCAAACTCACGTCAATCGTTCAAACGTTGGACTTGTCGGTATCACCAGCACAACCAGGCGACTTTAACGCCCAGAACGCCCAACAATTGATCTCTAGCGATCCTTCCCTAGCGGACGCAGGTTTCGGCGGTGAAATGCCAGTCGGTGGCGGTCCGCTCGGTGGACCTGCTGGAGGCGCTCCGGGTGGTCGTGGTGGCACAGGCGGTGGCGGTGGTGGGCTCGGGGGACTGCTTGGAGCCGCAGCGGCCGCGGCAGCTGGCTATGCAATCGGTAATGACCGATCTGCCAGCCCTCGACGCTAACCCACAGTTCTGCTGTGCGACAAAAAAGAACGAAGCCCGAACCACATGGTTCGGGCTTTTTTCGTTGACCACCGGAACGCCTAAGCTGTGTTAGCAACCCAACGCTACCACCGACGAAGGAACTCGGCGAGGACTCGCTCCAGCTTCGCACCGCCATCTGCGGCCACGGCGATAATCTTATTCAGATCCGCTGGCTCAATTGCGTCCGGGAGGCACATGTCAGTGACGATCGAAAACGCAACCGTTTTCATCCCAGCATGTTTTGCGACGATAATCTCTGGCACGGTTGACATTCCAACAATGTCTGCACCCATCTGACGCAGCATACGATACTCCGCCCTCGTTTCCAGATTGGGACCAGCCACAACAACCAGTACGCCCTTGTGGGCCGAGATAGACAGGTCCAGAGCCGTCTGACGAGCCAACTCCACCAGATCACGACTGTACGGCTCGCTCATATCCGGAAATCGTTCTCCGAGCTCGTCATCATTCACCCCTCGCAGCGGATTGTCCGGCAGCAGGTTAATGTGATCTTCCAGAATGATGATGTCGGCAAGTTGATACAGCGGATTCATACCCCCAACTGCACTCGTTACGACAAGCGTATCGGCTCCCAGAGCCCTCATCACACGAATTGGGAAGGTCACCTGTTGAAGCGAGTATCCTTCGTAGTAATGAAACCGTCCTTCCATCACCACGACCTTCACACCGTGAAGCGTTCCACAGACCAGCTGACCGGCATGTGAAGGTGCTGTCGAGACGGGAAAATGCGGAATATCGCCGTAGGGAATGCGGCAGTCCACCTCAACCTGCGCTGTCAGGCCGCCGAGTCCCGTGCCCAGAATCATTCCCGCTTTGGGCGTACCAGACCACTGCTGTCGAATCATTTCGACGGCTTCCAAAGCTTGTTTCCGGACATGTAACATTTCGATGCAATCTATTACGAAGGAACAAAAAAAGAGCGTCCCCTGAAAAGAAGGACGCCCACATTCTAACTCTGGATTTCAACCACGATGACGCGACGCATCTTTAAAATTCGTCATCGTCGTCGTCGTCCTCGTCCTCGTCCTCGTCCTCGTCCTCGTCCTCGTCCTCGTCCTCGTCCT
>CALFOL010000319.1 GCA_937919915.1 uncultured Planctomycetaceae bacterium | reverse complement strand
GCAGGCAACGACGAAGCGTTCCTGATCATTGTCCGGACACTGCGCCCGGTATTGTTTGAAGAATGCAATCGCATCTCTGTTCCCTGACGGCGACCAGGAAGGCGAAGCACGTCGCACAAACCCCGCAGCCCTCTGACATCAACCGGGGCTTAAATGATAATTCACCGACCGTGCGTCGGTGTCGAACCGAAGCAGACTGCGGTCGGCCTATCGAACACGGCTGTCCTGCTTTCCGGGCACAAGTGGATTGGTTGTGGTGTGGAGGACCAGTATGCTGAGTAAGAAACCTGTTTGTTCCGGAACCGCAGCGCATGGCCGATGTCACGCAAATCCTGTGTCAGATTGAATCCGGTGATCCGGCGGCTGTTGAGCTGTTGCTGCCGCTTGTGTATACGGAATTACGCAATCTGGCGGCCGCACGGATGGCGAATGAACGCTCGGATCACACGCTACAGCCGACTGCGCTGGTGCATGAGGCGTATGTGCGGCTTGTGAACATCGATCAGCCGCTGCGATGGGACAGTCGGGGACATTTCTTCGCGGCGGCCGCAGAAGCCATGCGAAGGATTTTGGTCGAGCACGCTCGCCGCAAACTTGGAAAACAACGCGGCGGAGATCTCCAGCGCGTCGAATTGAATGACTTTATGGAGCAGCCGTTCGGAAACCATGAACTTGTTCTGCAGGTGAGTGAAGCCCTGGAACAACTGGTAACGGAAGACGCCCAGGCTGCTGAACTCGTTAAGTTGCATTGTTTCGCTGGATTTTCCATCCCTGAAGCCGCAGAAATCCTCGGCATGGCGAATTCAAGTGCCTATGTGCACTGGGCTTACGCCAAAGCACTGATGGGCCGATTGCTGGGAGATCCCGCATCCTGATAACGGGGCTGTCAAACTTAGAATACGTTTAACCGCAAGCCGAAGCGGGTAGCGTCATCGAACAGATCTGCGGACTGGTCCCCGATCCATTGTTCGCTGATACAAACATCTGTGATCCCGACTCCGGAACCCCATCCGCCGGTTGTACACAAAAGGGAATCGGTGAGGGCCCCGGCAGCGTCCTTGGCCCCTACAAGCTGCTGGAACAAATCGGCCAGGGCGGCATGGGAACGGTGTTCCATGCTCAGCAAAGCAAACCCATTCGTCGCAAAGTCGCCCTGAAAATCATCAAGCCTGGCATGGACACCGGGCAGGTTGTCGCTCGCTTCGAAGCCGAACGCCAGGCCCTGGCTCTGATGAATCATCCCAATATCGCCAAAGTCCTGGACGCCGGTGCCACGGAACAAGGGCGCCCTTACTTTGTCATGGAGTTGGTCAAAGGCGTCCCGATCACGGACTACTACACTCGGGAAAAACTGGACATCGATCAGCGGCTGAAGCTATTTATTGACGTCTGCCACGGAGTCCAGCACGCGCATCAGAAGGGAATTATTCACCGCGACCTCAAGCCCGGCAACATCATGGTCACTTTGCACGACGGCAAGCCGGTGGTGAAGATCATTGACTTTGGAATTGCCAAAGCGATTGATCAGGAACTCACCGAGCGAACTCTGTTCACACAGATGTCCGAAATGATTGGCACGCCGCTGTACATGTCTCCTGAGCAGGCGGAAGTCAGCGGCCTGGACATCGACACACGCAGCGATGTGTATTCCCTGGGTGTGTTGCTGTACGAATTATTAACTGGCTCCACACCGTTTGATCGGGATTCGATGAAGAAAGTCGGCATCGAAGAAGTCCGCCGCATCATCCGTGAAAAGGAACCGCCCAAACCCAGCCAACGCTTCAGCACTCTGAAGGCCGCTGCCGTTGCCACATCCAGCAGTCCTCAATCTCGTCACCTGAAACACTCGCAGCTGGAACTGCAGGGCGAACTGGATTGGATCGTGATGAAGGCGCTGGAAAAAGAACGCAACCGCCGCTACGAGTCGGCTAGTGCATTTGCGGCCGATATCGAACGATACTTGAATGATGAACCGGTTCTGGCGTGCCCGCCGACCGCAGCCTATCGCTTGCGAAAATATACCAAACGATACCGTTGAATTCTGGCGACTGCCGCACTGTTGATCACGATGCTACTGGTTGCGACAGCTGTCAGCGTTTCATACGCCGTTCAGGCAAAGCAGGCCAGCAAAGAAGCGTTTGACGCCAGGGATGATGCCAACGTGCAGAAAAACGCGGCGGTCGCGGCGCAGGCACTCAGCGACAAGCGGCTGAAGCAGTCTCGAGTGGACTTTGATCGAGCGCTGAAATCGCTGGATACGATCGTCACAGAAGTTTCTTCTGCAGAATTCGCCCAGTTGCCGGGTGTGGAACGAGTCCGTGATGAGATTCTTGAGAAGGCGATGAAGTTCTATCAGGAGATTATTGACGAACACAACAACGATCCGTTTGCACGAGAAAAACAGGCTCTAGCGCATCACAAGATTGCCAATATTCACGCAGGCAAGGGCGATGATGAATCGGTCCTGAGAGAACTGAATGAGTCAGTCAGACTTCTTGAGGAGCTCATCAGGGAAAATCCGAACGAGATGCACTTTCAATCGAGTCTGGTAACTCCTCTGTGTTCGCGATTGCATTGTCAATCGAGAACGCCAGAACAACGATTGGCAGACGCGGAAAGATGCGTTGACATTGTCAAACGTTGCGACGAGTCGGGACTCGCGAACGATGCGGCGAACACTGCGTTGCTCTACTACAAAGTGGCCGAGAAACTCCCAACGGATTCTCCACGCGCTCGCCAATTGGTTGAAGCCTCAATTCAGTTAACAGAGTCGCATGGATTATCGCCCGTACCGCCAACGCAGATTTGGTTCGGCGACCGCGCCAACGAATCAGGCGACTTCGAGGCAGCGGTGAAATACCTTCAACGCGGGATCGAATTGTATGACGCAATGGGATCGGATCTGAGGAAGAGAGATCGATATATCGAACGCTGGCTGTCTGCCGTGGACACCGCAAAGCTGGGTACAGTCTATGAAAAACTGGAGCAGAAAACCGAAGCAGAATCTGCCTATCGCAGCGCCTTTGCAAGCGCGCGGCAACTCTTCACTGAATACCATGAGAATAAGCTATTCCGCGACGCCTGCCTGGCACGCGGCATCCAGCTTATTGACTTCCTGAATCGTCAAGGGCAAACAGTCGAGGCGATCAAGCAACTGGACGAGCTGCAGCTCGACTTTCCCGCGTCTGAATCGCTTCACCTCAAAAGGGCGCGCTATGCAGAAACTCTTGAGCAATTCGACATCGCGCTGGAACACTATGACAAAGCCGCATTGGTCGCCCCGAATGACTACTACGTTCTCCGTGACCGCAGCTTGTTCTTCATTCGCAGGGCTGACCGCCACGCGACACTTGTCGAATTGAACAAGACTATAAGCCTTTTCCCAAAACAATGGTGGCTGCTCAAGCGACGAGCTGACATTCATTTCCAACTCGGAAACCCGCGGGACGCTCTGTCCGATCTCACGCAGGCTCTAGATCTGCGTCCCGATGACGTCTCGTCAGTATCATGGATACTTGCTGAGAAGATAGCAGCGTGTCCGGATCCGGAATTCCGGGAGGGAATGATCAAACTGGCTGATCGCTGCGTGGAACTCAACAATGCATCTGCTGCGTCACTGATCGAGCGGGCTCAGCTTTTGGCGGCATTGGGGGAATTGGAAAAGGCCAAACAGGATTTGACGTCGGTCTTGTCCAGCGACGCTGGACAGTACTACCCGCATTACCAGTCTGCCCTGTTGTCAGCAAAACTGGATGATCTGGCGTAACTCGTGGTTGACTCGAAATCTCTTCGGTTTTGTAAAACCGTAAGAAGTGTCCTGG
>CALFOL010000318.1 GCA_937919915.1 uncultured Planctomycetaceae bacterium | reverse complement strand
TACACGGTTGCTGGACGGTCGAACAATTGAACAGACATTTCAACCCTGTCAGAGCTACATGAGCTGCCATGCTGACGAATTGTATTTGACGATCCCGTCGGGGTCTGAGACAATGACCGTCGATATTGTCTGGCCGCACGGAAGTATGGAGCCAGAACGCTTTCAGTTTTCAGCTGTTCCGCGGTCACAGGTCACACTGGAGCGAGGTGCAGGTATTTCGGTGGAGTCCGTTCGTTGAATTTGCGATTTGAGTCCATCGTACTGTTCGCAGCAACTGCTGCACTGCCATTGTTGCAGGGTTGTCAGCGTGCTCCCGTTGTGCCCCCAATTCCCCTACCGAATCTGACCGAGGCCTACGCGGAAGTTCGAGAAGTTGTTCAGCAGCGGCATGCTGCCTTGCAGGAGGATCCGGAATCAGCAGCGACCTGGGGGAAATACGCTCTGACACTGGATGCACACGAATACACCAACACTGCCGAGGAATGTTATCGTGTCGCCATCAAGCTGAACCCGGCTGCGGCACGATGGAAATACCTGCTCGCAATAAAATTGAAAGGGCAATCACCATCACAGGCCGAGGCGTTGCTGGCACAGCTCACGGGGCGTGCGAATGCTGAGCTTGCCGAATTGATCTGCCATATCGATGTGCTTAATGATCTGGGCAAGGCAGCTGCAGCCGACGAAATTCTGGCAAAGGCAAACGAAGTCTTTTCATCTCATCCGGCCGTGCTGTTTCGAATGGCACGACAGTCATTCGAAAGTCAGGACTTTGGTGACGCAGTCGTCCACCTGGATTCTGTACGTGGCAAATTTCGTGAATGCGTTCGACTTCAGAGACGTTTGCTGGCTGTTGGTCAGCAAACGAAGGCTGCGGTGCCGGACGTTCGTGATGAAGAAAATCTGCCCAGTGTCGATCAGATGATTCAGGATCCTCACACGGCCGCGGTGTTCAGTCACCGCAGAGATCCGCTGTGGCGTGGCAAGCAGGCGGCAGAAAGGGCTCGCGCGGGTGATCCGTTGGGAATGAATTCATTGATGGGGCTGGTGAACGCCCATCCGGAACTTATCGACAACCGTTTGCAGTTCGCCCTCTTGACGGCAGAACGCGGCGGGCACCAACAAGCTGAGCAGATCGTTCGCGAAGGCCTACGCCTTGCTCCCGCGACTCCCCGATTGCTTTCCGGGCTGGCGGCGTTGTCGATGCTACAGGAAGACTGGACGGAGTCGAAAATTCGACTTAACGACCTGCTACTTGTTGAGCCGGAATCGATCGCAGGCTGGAGTGACCTGGCGTTTGTTCTGGAACAACTGGAAGACGTCGATCCGGCAATTGCCGCATACGACAAAGTACTCTCTCTTGCCCCCGACGATGCTGAACTGGCTGCCCGACGTGATGCCGTGCAGCAGCGTGCAAAAGAAAAAGGCAGGCTTCCATAAATAATAGAAGCATGCCTTTGGGTCAGTAGTTTAGCAAGTGCGGTCGGAATGGCTTACCACTCGCCAACAACAGCTCCGTCACCGATGGAACCGAGTTTTCGGAAGGTGGTGGTGTCGATGTTTTCGCTGGTAAATCGAGTTGACCCGTCAGCAAGAAGAACCTGGGTTCCACCCGTGTGAAAGCTCGCCATATTTTCCCAACGGCAGTTGGTACAGGTACCTTCACTTGCAGCCGCGCCGCATTCTCCGGCATAACGATGAAAACCGTTGATCGGCATATTCGTCCCAGTGGAAATCTCCCATCGCATCCCACGCCAGTCCCTGATGTTGGTCACTTGGTCGATGCAGCGTGGTGCGTAGCCTCGAACTTCACCGATCGCAATCTGATTTGTCGTGCCGTCCGTAATATCACCCATGCGAGCTGCCCCATTGTACCAGCTGATGCCCTTGTGCTGGATGTTGGTTTGGTTTCCGATGGCCCATTGATGTCGTGCCCGTCCACCGGGTGGTTCATTCTGTCCCCAGCCGACGATGAAGTAATGGATAATGTGGTACAGGTTGCCGTTTTTGTTGTTCGCACCTACTGGGTTGGAAGGACACAGATAAGCGGGGTACACCTGACCAAGAGCATCACGATTTCCGACGGTTGCACCTGAAACTGGATGCGTTACGGAATTGTACTTCAGTGTGAAGTCGATCTTGTTGTAGGTGTTGGCCTGATCGATATAGGGCATTAGGAATACCGTCCAGTTACTGGTTTGCCCTTCCCAACTGCCGCCACCTGTAAGGAATGCCCGTTCATGAACTTCTGATGGTGGAAACCGGGAATACACGTCGTGATAGTTGTGCATTGCCAATCCGAGCTGTTTCAGATTGTTTTTGCATTGTGTGCGGCGAGCTGCTTCTCGCGCTTGCTGAACAGCAGGCAACAACAGGGCGATCAAAATTGCAATGATGGCGATAACCACCAGCAACTCTATGAGTGTGAATCCATTGCGGATCCAGCCTGGACGATTTTTCATAGTACATGCTCCTGGAAAGAAAAAATAAACGAACGACGATACTGTTTCACAAGCCGCAGCCTGTGTTGAGATTTTACTTTGTGGTGACTTGCAGCAGCAGGTCAGCCACCCCTTCTTCCGGCACGGCTGCAGACAGTGTGGTGGTGTCCGGATCTTCGAATCTTATATTCAGGGTACAATCCCCTGCGTCATCGGCGGGCGGAGGAGGCAGCTCGCCGGTTGGGGACGATCCAAATCCGTCCGCAGTATTGGCCGCTCCAGCTCGCCCGCCCAGCGTCCATGGGCATTTGACGACCACTTTGTGGTTGCCGATCACCGCACCAGCTCGACCTGTTGCGGAAGACAGAATGAAGTCGCCTTCGTCGTTTGTCACTCCCATCGACATCGGGCCGGTTGTTCCGGCCTTACTGTCAGGATGAAACTCCACTGTGAGTCCGGCTTGAGGCTTTCCATCGACCATGACGGTACCGGCGACTTTGCCCAGTTTTGGGGCATCAGCAACACCTCCGCAACCAGCAAGCTGGACAAGTGAAAGGACACATAAGAATGCAGCAAGAACGTTTCTCATGGAATTAGGATTATTTGAGGAGGAGAGAAGAGAATGGGGCAGGATTTTTATGGGTTTTAAGTTAATCGGAAATTCCAGAGCCCGCAAGGTGCTCTACTACCGAATTGAACCGTTTCGGCAACAAATTCTGCGTCTGACGGCGTCCTGACGGCCAAAACACCTCGATTTGGACATGTTTCTCCCCGGCAGGGACCGACCAGCACAGGTGGCTCGAAGAATCCGACAAGTAGCTGCCCCCGCTGCAGCGGATCCCCAGGCGGCCATTCACCTTCGCAATCGCTCCCACTGCCGAGCGGTTTGAAACAGTGCCTATTAGCCGAGCAGCGACCCAGCTTTCTTTTTTAACGCTCGAATTGCGCAGAATCGAAATCGGCTCGTTCGTGTGTGCGACGACAAGATCGACTCCACCATCCTGATCGAGGTCACCGGCGGCCACGCCGCGACCCATATGCACGCCGCGACCGTATTCTCCCGATTCGTCAGCAACATTGCGAAACCGTTTTCCGTTTTGGTTTTCGTAGATCAGGGGCAACTGACGCAGCGGGGCACTTTCGGTTTCGTACATCACGTGCCCGTTGGCGGCGAAGATGTCCTGATCGCCGTCGAGATCCGCATCAAGTGCCACGGTTCCGAAGCCCACGTACATTTGTCCGACGGCTGAAATCCCTGTCACGGCACTGACATGCTGAAAAATTCCAGGCGCCCGACTTTGATACATCGCAAAGCTCTGACGTTCATAATTCGACACCCAGATATCCGGTAGGCCGTCACTGTTGAAATCGGCGAAGGCCACTCCCATGCTCCCTTCCGGAATCATGGTCGCTCCCAGTGCACAGCCGCTGATCAAAGCCTGCTCTTCGAAACCACCGTTCGCGTTATTCAGGTAGAGGAAGTTGGCGTTGGTGTCGTTGGCCACGTAAATGTCGGAGTCTCCATCAAGGTCGACGTCTCCGGACATTACAGCCAGTCCTTTGCCCCCCTCCACCAACCCGACGTTCGCCGAGACATCACCAAACGTTCCGTCGCCGTGATTGTGGTACAGCCAGTCGGATGCCGCAGAAAACAGTCCGGGCGGACACACGTCTCGTTGCCCCTTCACGATGCATTCGCGATCCGGATCGGGTTGCCAGTCGACATAGTTGACCACGTACAGCTCCAGATCACCATCGTTGTCGGCATCCAGAAAGGCGACACTTGTGGACCACGATGTTTGCGCAATACCGGCGACAACTGTGACGTCCTGAAATGTGCCGTCCCCTTCATTCTGAAAGACTCGTACTGCATGAAATCCAGTGATCACAATGTCTCCAAAACCATCGTTGTTCCAGTCAGCCACGGCGATACCGTGTGTGTAAACGGAACCGGTGTCGATGCCACACGTCGCAGAAACATCATCAAATTTCAGTAGATTGTTTTGCCGGAAGACGCCTGTTGGCAATCCGGTCGGATTTCCGTTTTCGTCGAAGGTTCCTCCGCCGGCGGCACAATGTCGAGGTTTCCGTCAGCGTCGAAATCGACCAGTCCGATGCCCGTCCCGAGGCTTTCGAGAATAGTATACAACCCAGCCTCGCGGCCATTTCGCGGAATAAAATGAACCCCAGAAGCTGCAGCAAGGTCATCGAACCGAATCGATGACGATGAAGGGGTCTCAACCGAATTGGCGGTGGAAGGCGATACCTCCGAAACGCCAGTCGTCGCACCGCTGGGAGAATCCGGTTTGCCACAACCGACCTGGAACAGAGCCAGCAGAAGCAACGCTGCAACGCGAAACGTTTCCGCCAACGTCGGGAAACGAAACATCTGACTCAGGGTGTCGCATGTCATTCAGCGACACCGCTCATTCGTTTGTGAAACTCTCGGCGCCCCGCGTCGCCGAGTTCCTCATAGTGATCCGCCAGAAGTCGATGTGCTGGCTGATGATTTGGATCGGACTCTAGAATGCTCTGCAACCACGCCGCTCCGTCTCGCCGCGATTTCCATTTCCATGTGATCGACGCCATCTGAAATCGCGTCTCGAGATCTTCGGGGTTTGCAGTGATGATCGACTGTAGGGTTGGCAGCGTCCGAAGGGCCTTAGTGCCTTCGTCGACGAGCAGAAAGTGTCTCTGTGCGGATTCTTCGTCGCCGGAATTCCGCAGCGCCTGAGCCAGAGCGTAGCGAATCTCGGTGTTCGCCGGGGTCTTTTCCATGACGAGTGCCAGCGCAGCCGCGGCTGCTTCGTTTTCACCACGCATCAGTAGCAATCGTCCGAGTTCGCCGAGTAACAGCATGCTCGCAGGGTGTGACTGCGTGCCGTCATTCAGCAACTGCAATGCTTCATCCAGTTCGCCGTGCTGCGCAACACACTTGGCCAGCGCAGCGATGACATCCGGCGAGGCACGAAAGTCCGCGGAAACCGCTCGCAATTGTTGCTCTGCCTCCGTGAATTCCAGCTGTTCGATCAGACAGTTCGCTAGTTGCAGACGCGCTTCATTGATCGTGGGATCGATCTCAAGAGCGCGCCTGAATGATTGCTCTGCGCGGTCCCATTGCGTCAACACGATATTGATTTTTCCTTCCATGACGTGCGGCGAAGGGTCTGCAGGAAAATCGGATTTCCAGCCTTTGAGCACTGCGGCGGCTTCGTCAAGGCGAAAACGGCCGAGAGCATAGTTCACATACGCCTTGCAGATTTCCGGGCCGTCCGAACCGGCTGTTTGAAACAACTCACCCCACTTATTACCGACGCCTCGAAACTGGCCCGTTTGTGCCATGGCGATCAACTGTTCGCGTTCCAGATCACTGACGGGCCATCCGAGAGAATGCGATTTCTTCAGGTTGTCCTCAACGGCATCAAAGTTTTCCGCACGCCTATTGATAACGGCAGACAAAAAATACCATTCTGCGTTGCGAGGCCAACACCAGCCGGCGACGCTTAACCAGCCCGACGCGGCCGAATTTTGTCGAGCTTCAATTGCGACACGAGTTCGCCAAAGTCCTACCTGCGACAGCACGGCACAACTGGCCACCAGGATCGACGCGATAACGATTGACCAGGTGACCCACTTGCGTCGATTTCGTCGATTGCGTTTTGCGGGTCGCTTCGCTGGTGCGGTGGTTGCGGCTGATGAGGCCTTTTCTGAATTCTCTGTGCTCACCGCGATACCTCACGATTGCTGATCACGACACCTGTCGTGCCCGGCGTGGCATGTCCTTCTGTCAGCAGATGGTGATTTCCAGCGGCCAGGTTTTTGAATTCCTGTTGTTCCCCGGACGGCCATTCGATCACCAGGCGATCAATGTGGTCGGCGGATTGTAGCCCAAACGTTACCAGTGCTGGCTCCTGACCACGGAAACAATTTCGGGACTGCATTTCGCGATGGATTGGTTTGCCGTCAACCCACGCCGTTAGACGAGCGCCAATTCCCCGCGCGTTGGACTTTGTTCCTCGCAATTCGATCCGCACCGAATTGGCACGCGGAAATTTGTTTGTGAACAGCCTCAACGGTCCTCCGCCGCTGTTTCGAACCAGCAGATCGGGCATCCCGTCTTCGTTGAAATCCCCGGCCACCACGGCTCGCGAATCGCTGTCCAGATCTGCGCCACCGGAAGCGTGAGAGATGTCAGCGAATTTTCCGTCATGCGTGTTCAACAGCACTCGATTTCTTTCGTAAGCACTCATGTTGTGCTCCGTCGGTTCCCAAGGATTCTCCAGCCAGAATTCTCCAAGCTCCTGATCCAGAGCACCCGCGGCCGGGCAGTTTGCCTTTTGATTCAGTGGCTGTGTCACGACAGCCTGCCAGATACAGCGTCAGCCATCCGGCTTTCCACGTTCTTCAGATTTGAAGCCGGCCGTTGCGTAAATATCAAGCCAGCCATCATTGTCAAAGTCGGCCATCGTTGGACCATAGGCCCAGCCAACGTAAGCAAACATGTCGCGCGCGGGAACGGTTTCGAACATTCCATCGGGACATCCCGAATACAACTTGCTGCCCAGCATGCCTTCTGAAATCTTGTGATACAGCTCCGGCGGGTAACGAGCCTGATCGACATTCGCCAGGATCCGATTCCCTGCTTTGGAATACATGTTTGCCACGTAAATGTCCGTGTGACCATCGTTGTTATAATCGCCAGTGGTCGCCCCCATCGAATAGCCGCCGAAGACTGGATCAACGGTCTTTTGTTCGAACTGGCCGTCTGCAGAATTCAACAACAGCGAATTCACTCCGAATTCATTGATAGCAAACAGATCCGGACGAATATCTTCGTTTGCGTGTAACCAAACTGCTGTAAAACAGCACGATCCATTGGCTCCGGTTTTTGTGGCGAATGTGACATCTTCAAACTGCCAGTTACCCAGATTCCGCAACAGTACGTTGTCAATTCCCAAGCCATCGTCAATCCACTTTACACGCGTTTTCTGCTGCTGACCGACTCGATAAGCGCCAGCATGACAGACATAAACATCCAGCAGCCCGTCCAGATCGTAGTCAGCGACGGCGTAAGAAGCCGCCGGCGTCAGCGGGAAGTTTGTGGTTGAGGTGATGTCTGCGAATGTTCCATTGCCAAGATTTTCGTAAAGCCTGTCTTCTACGATCAGATCGTCATCACCGTCGTTGTCCAGATCAGCCCAGCAACTGAGTTCCCATGCGCGTGCTGTGCCGCCGGGGTCAATGCCAGACTCGGGTGTCGTTTCCTGAAAAGTGCCGTCACCATTGCCATGATACAATCGATTTCCATCGGCGTGATCATCTACGAAGACGTCCAGGTGGCCGTCCTGATCGTAGTCCGTTACGTAGACTCCACCGGTGTTTGCAATAAACTTTTCGGCCGTCCAGTTGTCGTGCCGACGTGAACTGACGAGTCCGCTGGATTCGGTAACTTCTGCAAAAAAAGCTTGCTTTGCTGTCATGTGCTGATGGCTGACAACTGTGATTGCTGTCGCCCAACTTTGTTGTGTGGCGATGTCATCGCTAAGTCTTGTCAGACGAACTTCAAGGTCTATTTCGGTTTCGGCGGGATCACTATCTGAAGTTCCAGCGACTCGCAATCGCCAAACAGTCGTCCAGGAGCCGGACAGGCCTTGCTGATCCGGAGTCAACTTTACAAGTCCCATGCTGGAATGACACTCTGAATATCTCTGACGTACAGTCATCAGCCATTCGAGAAACTGCTGCCGCGACCCCGTGCTCAGTTGTGCCGCGTCGAAGACCGTGGTTTGAAAGTTCGCTTGACCTTTGGCGATTAATTTCGTTTCCTGATCGGCCGCAGCTGCACCGGGAACGGAAGCCTTACAGTCTTCGGCCAGCAGTTGGGTCCAATACTCAAGACTGCCATCATTGACGGACACCTTTAGTTTTGGAAACACGGTCGCTTCAATGACAAATCCCAAATGTTCTATGTCCCAAAGATGTTTACGAATATCTTCGGAAAGCACCTGCCCATCCGGCAGCACGTCGCTTTGCTGAGTCTTCGGGTCAACTTGCGAATGGTGTGTCGACGGCGATCCACCGCAACCCGCGAACAGCAGGATTGCAATTTGTGCGACAAGAAATCGCGAAAATGCGTGGGAATTGAGTGAGGGTTGCATAAGTTGCACAATGAAGGAATGCGGCGACGGGCCCAGTGGGGTTGTGTGGTTGGCCGAATTCAAACAAACAACAGTAGGAGACACCGATCGTCGTGCCGCGCTGAGCAGTCGTTCAGTGTAACGTCAAAACGATCCACGGGAATTGTACGTTTGTGCAGCGGGGGTTTTTCGTCGGGGAATCCATGTTTTTTTCTGGTTTTGACATACTCTTCACTCCGGCTGTCCTTGTTCATCAGGCACGTAGTCAACGGGCCGCTATTCGCGTTTCATGACAGCGAACACAGGCAGATCAACGGCGCCGCATTTGAGGAAGGACCAATCCTCATCCAATGAGAATTTGCCCAACCGCCGTGCCTTGCTGAGGTGGTAGAGGTTTCGGGGACGAATGCATTCACTGCGACATAACTCCATCCGTTTGCCGGATTCACCGAAACTTTTTATTAATTCTGTTGCCCTGAGTGCGGCAGAACATGCCGATTCTTTCGTGCGTCGAAATTTCAGTAGTAAATTGTCAGGGTTCGAGCGGAAGTATGGGTGAAGAATGAGGGGCTTCGATGAGTAGAAGTCGTCTTGACCCAGTTTTGGAATCGTCGTATTTTCCGTCCACACATGAGGGACGCACAAATGTTGAAGACTTCATGACACAACGCCAATCGCCCCCGGAAGCAGCTCGAGTCCTCCGCCCCCCTGGGACTCGTTGCTTCCGGGACTTCTAAGAGCCCCGAGAATCACTTTGATTCTCGGGGTTTCTTCGTTTGGGTTCGCAGTTTGTGCTCCTGATGACATGAAGACAGTTCACCTCAAATGCGTTGATTGGTATGCTGGTGAGGTCATTCATCCCTCGAGAGCCGATTATGACCGTGAAGCTCCACTATCTTCGCCATGCGACATGGGTCTGTGCTGTTTGTTGCCTTGCGGCGCACTGTGCCGCTGAGGAAACTCCGGCCACCTTCCCCAGGAAGTTACAGCACATTCTGCAGTCGCGGTGTCTGTCCTGCCATAACGATGTCGATCGCAAGGGCGACTTTTCTTTGCAGTCGCAGACATCAGCGTTTAGAGACGGCTACATCGTTCCGGGTCGAATCGCGGACAGCCATTTGATCTCGGTCATCACCACCGATGGTGACAAACCTCCGGCTATGCCCAAGGGTACAGAACCACTGACAGCTGAAGAAGTTTCAGAGGTCACTGCATGGATTGAGTCCGGCGCGAATTGGCCCAGCCAATTGCAACTGTTCGACCCGGTAGTTGACAACTTCGATTGGTGGTCGCTGAAGCCGCTCGTGCGTCCCATACCACCAAATATCGGCGAACTTTCACCGATCGATGCATTTGTCCGACGAATGCAGTTGAAACATGGTCTATCGGCTGGTCAGCCAGCAAATCGCTTCACTCTGATTCGCCGACTGACTTACGATCTGACGGGACTGCCACCATCGCCGGAGGAGATCGCTGCATTCGTGGCAGACGATCGCCCCGGTGCCTACGAACAGCTCGTCGATCGGCTGTTGGCGTCATCCCACTATGGCGAACGTTGGGCGCGACACTGGCTGGATGTTGTCAAATACGGGGACACCTGCGGCTACGACAAAGACAAGCTGCGCCCGAACGCCTGGCCGTATCGTGACTATGTGGTTCGTGCGTTCAACGAAGACAAACCGTACTCACGTTTTGTGCAGGAACAAATTGCGGGCGACGTCTTGTTCCCGGGCGAAGACGATGGGATTCTGGGGTTGGGTTTTATTGCTGCCGGACCGTGGGATTTCATCGGACACGTTGAAGTTCCGGAATCAAAAATCGACGGCAAGGTCGCACGGAATCTCGACCGAGACGACATGGTAAGTAACACGCTAAACACATTCTGCAGCACCACCATTCAGTGTGCTCGGTGTCACAATCACAAATTCGATCCGTTTACTCAGGAGCACTACTACAGTCTGCAGGCTGTGTTCGCGGCAGTTGATCGAGCGGATCGGGTATACGGCACAGACCCCGCTGTTGAAGAAGCTCGGCGGCGTCTGGTCTCCACCGAATCAGCTCGGGCGGCGTCGATTAAGGCATTTGATGATTCCGTTAAGCAGCAGGGAGGCACCAAACTGGCTGAACTGGATAGTCAGATTGCGGAATTGACGAAGCAGGCAAAGCCGCCGATCAAGCAACCGGAGTTTGGCTATCATAGCCAGATCGTCAGCAACAATGACGTGGAAAAGTCTGTGACGATCGATCTTGGAATGGACGTCGCTCTGACAAAGATTGTGCTGCATCCGTGTCACGACGAATTTGCCAACATCGGTGCGGGATTCGGTTTTCCGGTGCGGTTCAGAGTTGAAGTGGCTTCTGATGCCAGGGAAGCGAGCAATACCGTCTCGCCGACGTTCAGCGTCGTGGGTGACTATACAAATCAGGACTTTCCCAATCCTGGCTTGACGGCCGTTAAAGTCTCCTCGCAGGCATCGGCCCGATTCGTACGAATCACGGCGACTCAGCTGGCTGAACGCAAGAACGACTTCATTCTGGCGTTAGCAGAGGTAGAAGTCTTCGATACTCCCGGACGCAACATTGCCATCAATGCGGAAGTGACGGCGGAGGATTCGATCGAAGCGCCAACACGGTGGGGTAAAGCGAATCTCACCGATGGAATCTGGGCGAAGGCAGCAGACGAACAGGCCGCGGCGACAGTAACGGTTGCTCAACAGCAGCGTACGTCGTTACTGAAAGACATTCTGACGCCGGAGAAAGTCGCTGAACGTGATCAGCTGGACAAAGAACGCGGCGAGGCCAGCCGGCAAATCGCTGCGCTGCCGCAGGGTAAGATGGTTTATGCGGCCACGACGGACTTTACACCACAGGGAAATTTCAATCCGACGAAAGGTGTTCCTCGCAGTATCGCCGTGCTGCATCGTGGTAACATTCAGCAACCGAAACAGCTCGTCAGTGCCGGCACGATACCCTTGTCTCGCGACGCAGACTGGCTGTTGCCATTATCTGGCGATCATGCGGAAGGTGATCGCCGGGCAGCACTGGCACGTTGGGTGACCGATCCGAATCACCCACTCACCTGGCGTTCGATCGTCAACCGAATCTGGCAATATCACTTTGGCAAAGGCATCGTGGCGTCGCCCAACGATTTCGGTCGCATGGGATTAACGCCGACGCATCCTGAGTTGCTGGACTGGCTGGCGGATGAATTTCGAGCAACCCAGTCGTTTAAACATCTGCATCGTCTCATCGTCACCAGCTCGACTTATCGTCAGCAGTCAGCACTAAACGCTGACAATGCGGTAATCGATTCTGACAATCAGTTTCTGTGGCGTATGAATCGACGACGTTTGTCTGCGGAAGAGGTGCGGGATTCGGTATTGGCGGTCAGTGGCTGCCTGAAGCTCGAAACTGGCGGCCCGGGCTATTATCTATTTGCACTCGAGAAAACGGCCCACTCGCCACACTACGAGTACCACAAGTTTGATCCAGCCGACGAAAACTCACATCGACGTTCGATCTATCGTTTTATTGTGCGGTCGCAGCCGGACCCCTTCATGACAACCCTGGACTGTGCCGATTCGTCTCAAAGCACGCCGTTGCGAACGGAAACGTTGACCTCACTGCAGGCGTTGTCGTTGTTCAATAACAAGTTCACGCTGACGATGGCCGAGCGATTTGCGGAGCGTGTGGAATCCGAAGCTTCGCAGCCCGATAAAACAGCACGCGCCTTTCAGCTGACAACAGGACGCATGCCAAGTGCCGAGGAAAGCAGTTTTCTGGAGAACTACGCCAGCGCCCATGGGCTGCATAATCTTTGCCGGGTCCTGTTGAACGCCAGCGAGTTTGTGTTTGTCGATTAGATTAAAGCACGTTGCACATTGTTGCAGTCGGGTGCTTGTCGCTGCGTACGTCAAAGCATGCGGACGCAGCATTAAACCCCTGAATTGGGGACGGCAGCTACGATCATACCGGGCGGTAAATGGCTCGTGATTCGTCAGGGTTCCATTGATCGTTTGTGTCCCACTGGCTTTGTCAGCAAAGCCAGTGGCCAGGAGCGAGAGAAACACTATTGAAGAAACTAACCCCCACATGCGGTTTCATTTGTCGCGATCCAACCTGTTGGTCAACACGGTCTTCGTTTTTGCGATGTCCGTCGGGAATTTCACCGCAGCTCAACCATCAGACCTGCCGCGTAAAGTTTCCGACGCAAGCGGTCAGGCTTACCGGCTGATTGAAGCCAACCACTTCGAAATGGGGGCTCGCGACTCCGGCGATTTTCGCAAAGATCACACCGGCTTCGAAGAAATTGATAACAATAATCGGCACGCGGTGATTCTGTCGCAGCCTTTTTATCTTGCGACAACGGAAGTTACTGTCGGTCAATTTCGCAGGTTCGTAGAAGCGACGACCTACCTGACGACGGCCGAACAAAACATTGCTGGAATCGTCGGTTGGGATCCAGTCGACGACGAACGTGGTCGAGTAAAGTCTTCGTTCCGTACAGATCCGAAGTTCACCTGGCGAAATCCCGGATTCCAGCAGGAAGACTCGCACCCTGTCGTTGGGGTCAGTTACCACGACGCGAAAGCGTACTGCGACTGGTTAAACAAACAGGGCGACGAAACCTATCGGCTGCCCACCGAAGCGGAATGGGAATGTGCCTGCCGAGCCGGATCGTCGGACTACTTTTCGTTCGGCAGTGTTTACCGCAACAAGATTCAGCAGCATGCGAATGTTGCGAACGTCGAACTCGAAAAGGCGTCGCCCGGTCGAGCGTCTTTGCAATGGCTGTTCGATGTCGAATCTGACAGCGGCGACCAGTATGCGTTCACAGCGCCCGTTGGAACATACCTCGCGAGTCCGTGGGGCCTGCACGACATGCACGGCAACGTTTGGGAATGGTGTGAGGACCGGTATCTCGACACATTCTACGATCAATTCAAAAGCCCCGGGCATGCGCAGTTTCGCAATCGAGCCATCGATCCGCTGTGCATGGAACGCTGGAACGAACACGGTCAGTGGCAGGTGATTCGCGGCGGTTCGTGGTTTGTGTCGCCTCAGCAAAGTCGCAGTGCCTCTCGCGGTGTTTTGAACGCGAAGGACGCGGCGTGTTACGTCGGCTTTCGCGTTGTCCGGGACGTTCCCAAAGCAGCTCGAGCGGCGGCCAAAGTGGACCATGACAGGTCCGAAGCAGCAGTGGCGTGGTTTCAGGAGCACGCACGAGAAGTCCGTGAGTTTCATGCCGGCAATCTTCGAATCGACATTCCTGCGGAAGCACTGAACGACGAAGCATTTGGCTATTTTGCGGATTTGAATTACGCCGTCGACCTGATGGTGCGTCCGCCGGGCAACATCGCCAGCGAAACGATTACACGGTTCTGCTGCATCGAAACGCTGACCGGTTTTAGTCTGGCGACGCACTGTGACGATATCACCACCGACACATTTGCCTTTCTGGCCGACAAAGCCAATCTGCAATGGTTGCAGATCACGGGCACGGGAAGTCTCAGCAACGAACAGATTCAACCGCACCTGCTGACAGAAAAACTCAGGTCAATGTCTTTGCAGGGCGACGGGATTACCGACGAAGGGCTGTCCCAAATTCCGCCGCAGCCGCTGCTGGAAACGTTGCATCTCAGCAGCACGAAGTGTGCTGGAGAAACGCTGTTCCATGTTGCTGGTGGTTCTGAGGTGTTGCGAGACGTTTCGTTTGCCCACCTGACCGATGCTGCTGCGAAAGAGTTGGCGAAGTTCCCCAGCCTGCAGTCGATCAATTGTCAGAACAGTCCGATCACAGGCGAAGCGATCAAGTCGTTGGCGACGCTGCGAAAACTCACGACGCTGCATCTGTCAAATTGCAAGAACCTGACCGACGATGATTTTCCTCCACTCGCGCAGCTGTATCATCTTCGTCAAATTTCACTGGATGGTACGGCGGCAGGTGATGCGACGGTGGGGGCTCTGGCGGAATCTATTTCGCTGCGAGATCTTCGCATCGGCAGTGAGAACCTGACGGATCGAGGCCTGGCCGACATCTGCAGAATGATCCCGCTTAACGATCTGACCATTTTCGCAGAAGCGACCGCAGTCACCGACGCCGGTTTTCGAGATTCCTGGAAGCTCGTCAATCTCCGTGGCCTGACGGTCTATGCTCCGAAAGTCAGCGGAACGGGCTTCGGGACACTGGCCGAATTGTCGAAATTAAAGCGTCTCAGCATCAGACGAGAAGGAACAGCAATGACGGAAGAACAGGTCGAAAAGTTGAGAGGGCAGCTCACCGATTTGAAGGTGGAAGTGCGGTGAGATGTACTGCAAGCGACGCATTCGCACGGGTGGCACGTCTTCGCAGAAGGCGTGTCGCGCAGCGATTGGAAACTGCTATGCGACGTGGAAAGTCAGTGACAAATTCGATAAGTAGCACCCACAATAGATGTTTCCGACGGCTTCGCCGCACACCTTCTATTAAGATGTGCCACCCGTTCCTTTCACCCAACGTGACATGTTGGTATCCCAGCTCTGCCTGGTAACGAAACAATCATGCGAACGACTCTTGTACTTCTGCTGATCACGATCACTGGCGTCAGCATCGCCTCGGCGCAGGACGCTGCGTTCACGGGAACCGTGCAGCCATTTCTGAAGAAGTACTGCCAGCAGTGTCACGGCGCGGAGCTTTCGGAAGGCGAGTTGCGGCTGGACACTTTGCGGGCCGACTTCGTCAAACGCCCGGCCGCCGATCACTGGGTCGAAGTGCTCGATCGCATCAACCTTGGCGAAATGCCTCCCAAAGACGAACCGCAGCCGAAAGCGGATGAACTCAGCGCAGTAACTGATTGGATTTCGAAGCAGATTCAATCTGTTCGGCACCAAAACGAAAGTACGGGCGGACAGGTTCTGCTGCGACGGATGACTCGACTGGAGTACGCCAACACGGTGCAAGATCTGCTGCACGTCGAATTCATCGAAGGTGAAGGCCCGATCGATCTGCTGCCGCCCGATGGCTCGATTCGCGGCTTCGACCGCAACAGCAATGCGTTGCTGGTTGATCCGTCATTGATGCAGGCGTACCTGGAAGTGGCCTCGAAGATCGCTGATCGAGCGATCCGATTTCGACCACCGCTGGTTCCTCAGCGTACCGTGCGTTTTGAGTATCGCGACATCCTGGATTCGGCGATGAGCTACCAGATTCAGGAACGCAACAAGTATCTTGTCGGTGACTCGCTGGTGATCATGCATGATGCCGCGCGGTCGTACAGCAAGTTGCGGCATCCGTTCAACGACCGCGAAGTTCCTGTCACCGGGCGTTATCGCGTGCGAGTTCAGGCGGCCGCCGAACCGGGGTCCGCTGGCAAGCCGGTCTACATGCGCATCAAGCAGGGGCCAGATGAAAACATCGCACAATTCCGAGTCGACGCTCGGCCTGACGCAGCACAGATCTACGAATTCGAAACGATTCGCGATGAGTTGCTGCAGGGAGAATACGGAGTGGCGATTGTGGATGGTCCTGACTTCAGCACTCACGTTGGCAGTCGCGGGCAAAGTCGTCGCGACGCTGATGAACTGCAGCAACAGGGCCACGTCGAAGAAGCCACAACTGTGAGGGCTCGTGTTCGAGCTCAGGGCGATCATGCTCAGGGGGCGTTTCGCCCGGAATACCTGACGTTCCACCACGTTCCGAAACTCTATCTCGACTGGATCGAAGTTATCGGTCCGCTGCAGGGGGAGTATCCTCCACAAAGCATGAAGACAATTTTCGCGGACGGCTGGGAACCGGAAAAACTGAACACAGATTACGCGCGGAAGATCGTCACGAAGTTGCTGCCGCGAGTCTATCGTCGTCGTGTGACCAATGAGGAAGTGAACGAGATCGTCGGTATCATCGGCCAGGAATTGCAACTGGGCAGCGATTTCGAAACAGCGATCAAGACAGGTATCGTCGCCATGCTTTGTTCGCCGAAGTTCCTGTACATCTACGAGCCGTCTGCCCCGAACACGGCGCCTCGCACGCTAAACCAGTTCGAACTGGCGACGCGGCTGAGCTATTTTCTGTGGAGCAGCCAACCGGACGAAACACTGTTTCAGGCAGCTGTCGCGAAGCGACTTTCCAGTGAGCAGGAACTGAACGGACAGGTTGATCGGATGCTCGCCGATCCTCGAGCCGAAGGATTCATCCAGGGATTCGTGCGGCAGTGGTTGAAGATCGACGAGTTCGACCGCTTTCCTCCGGACAAATCGATCTTCCCCGATTACTACGCGACTGAACTCGTCGGTATCAATAACGATGTGCTCGAACAACCCCTGGCGATGGTGCGAGAACTTATCGCCGCCGACGAATCACTGCTGAGTCTGTTCGATTCCGATTGGACGATCGTCAACGAGCGGCTCGCCAATTATTACGGCATTCCAGGAGTGCAGGGAGATGCATTCCGACGTGTGCAATTCAATAACAAGCAGGACTCAGATCATGACGGCGCGCAGCCTTCTGTTGCGGCGATTCGCGGCGGTCTGCTGGGAATGGCGGGATTCCATCGTTGGGGCAGCGACGGCAGTCGCACGAAACCCGTCGAACGCGGTAAATATATTCTCGACGTGTTCTTCAACGACCCACCACCTCCGCCGCCACCCAACGCGGGCGAAGTCGAACCGAACGTGCAGGGCGAGAACCTTACCGTCGGCCAGCGACTTGCCAAACATCGCGAGCAGGTCACGTGTAATAACTGTCATCGTCGCATTGATCCCTACGGCCTGGCTCTGGAAAACTTCAACGTCATCGGCCAGTGGCGAACAAAACTCGACGGCGAAAAGCCCATTGAGCGATGGGGCAACGATCGTCCCGACATCGAAATCGGCGGCACGCTTCCCAGTGGTGACACGTATGACACGTTCGTTGCGTTCAAGGCCGAACTTTCAAAACAGGAACAGCGGTTCCTGCGAGGCGTTACGGAAAAACTGCTGATGTATGCTCTTGCTCGAACCATCGAACCCGCTGACCGTCTGCTCATTGACCGGGCGATTGCGACCGCCCGGGAAAACAACAACACCATGCGATCTCTGATCAAAGCGATCGTTGCTTCGAAAGTGTTCCGGCAAAAATAGTCGATTCCTGCGTGTGTGTAAGGAGGTGTCCTCGGTACCATCCGAAGAATGACTTCCGTGAATCGCCGATGCCTGCACTCTTTCCTCAGTATCGAATCATGACTCGAATCAGACACATCACCGCCATGGCTCTCGCTCTTCTCTGCGTTCTTCCTGGATCGCTGAACGCCGGGACGCCAGCGGAGAACTTAAGCAAGCAGCCCGACGACTGGTTCCGCAGCGCCGAAAGCCGAAGGATCCTGGAGAACGTGCTTTCCTGGCAGTCGGACTACGGCGACTGGCCGAAAAACACAGATACGACCCGTGAGCCATTTACCGGCGACCGTTCGAAGTTGCAGGGCACCTTCGACAACGGCGCCACCACCGGAGAACTTCGACTGCTCGCTCGTGCGTTCAAGCTGACAGGTGACGCTCGCTATCAGGCAGCGTTTCACAAAGGCTTCGACCACGTTCTGAGAGGGCAGTATCCGAACGGTGGCTGGCCGCAGTATTGCCCGCTGCGAAAAGGTTACTACACGCACATCACATTCAACGACAACTGCATGATT
This sequence comes from uncultured Planctomycetaceae bacterium, assembly GCA_937919915.1. Lineage (GTDB taxonomy): Bacteria > Planctomycetota > Planctomycetia > Planctomycetales > Planctomycetaceae > Fuerstiella. The sequence goes on along the minus strand of CALFOL010000318.1, from coordinate 10,334 downwards.
CGCATCATGGAATTTCTTAGCGACACGACCACGACTGAGGATTTCTCCTTTCTCAACCAGGACCGCCACGCCGCGGCTTTGAAGGCTGTCGAACGTGGCATCGACTGCATCGTCAAATGCCAGGTCATTATCGACGGCGTCCCCACTGTTTGGTGTGCCCAGCACGATGAAGTCACGTTCGCTGCGGCGAACGCCCGCAGCTACGAACTCGCGTCGCTCAGCGGAGCCGAAAGTGCGGGCATCCTGAAGTACCTCATAACAATCGACAAGCCGGCGCTCGACGTGATTCGCGCCGTGAAAGCCGGGGCGGCGTGGTTCGAAGCCACAAAGATCGAAGGATACAGTTATAGGAAGAGCAAGGATCAAGCCGCGATCACAAAGGATCCTGATGCGCGGCCGCTGTGGGCCCGATTTTACGAGCTCAAGACGAACCGCCCGTTCTTCTGCGATCGCGATGGAGTCGTCAAGTACGACCTCGAAGAAATCGGCAGCGAACGGCGCGGCGGCTACACCTGGTATGGAAACTGGGGCGAAAGCATGGCCAACGATTACAAGAAGTGGCCGCATCGATAGCAGTGAAGCCGTGCTCCCTCCGTCCCCCTCCCTCCTTTGCTTCTGAACCACACCATGGCCGAATCTTTCGAAACACTCGACTACTTAGTGGTTCTCGGCTACCTCGGGATCTCGCTGGGACTCGGCTTTGCGTTTCGGAAACAATCCTGTCGTGAAGAATTCTTCACCGCAGGGAAATCGATGGGGCGAATCACGGTTGGCCTGAGCGTCATGGCGACGTTGTTCTCGGCCAACAGCTTCGTCATGTATCCGTCCACTGCATACGGCAACAGCATTCGCGTTATAATGGCGCTGGTTGCCTTCTGGGCGATGGCACCGATTGTTATCTGGGTGTTTATTCCGGTCTACTCAAAGCTCAATTGCGAAACGGCCTACGAATATCTTGAGTATCGATTCCACGTGTCGGTGCGATGTTTAGCGAGTGCTCTGTTTGTGATTCTGCGAATTTCATGGATGGCCGCGGCGACCTATGCGGCATCTGTGGCGATTTCAGGAATCTCCGGTCTGAACCAATACGGTGTAATCATTGGTCTGGGCGTGATCGCGATTGCCTACACGATGCTGGGCGGCTTGCGAGCTGTGATGTGGACCGACGTGCTGCAGTTCTTCGTCTTCTTTGGGACGATTGTGTTTGCGGCAGGTTTGCTGGTCAGTCGAACCAAAGGCGGAATCAGCGGTGTGGTGGAAACTTACTTCGAGGGTCGCGACAACATGCTGTTAGACTTCAGCATTGATCCGACAGTCCGCTTCGCGACGATCGCCATTCTTCTGGGCAGCTTTCTGGAGGGACTTTCCGCATTTGGTGCGGATCAGGTGGCCGTTCAGCGATACATCGCCGCGCGAGACATGCGAACATCGCAGACGGGGTTTTTTATCAACCTGCTGGGGATGATGGTCGTCGTGCCTGGCTTGCTGGTCATCGGAATGGGGTTGTTCAGCTACTTCCATCACCATCCCGCGGCATTGGCTCCGGTGATTGCACAGAAGATTGCGCTAGCGGATTCTGACGTCGGCATTGAGTTGAAAAATCAGTTCACTCAGATGCATGGTGACTCGACGGTACCTTTCGTCGACGTTGTCGCTGATCATTATCGAGATCGCCCGCGAGAACTTCACGCGGATATGGTGCGTCTGAAGTTGAACGACCAGGCGTTGCCTCAGTTCGTGAAACTTCAGTTCCCCGCGGGTGTCGTCGGTTTACTTGTTGCGGCGTTGATGGCTGCGACGATGTCAAGCATTGATTCCGGTGTGCATTCGGTGACGACTGCGATTGTCGTCGATTTCCGCGATCGATTGAAGCCCCAGTGGCGTCCGAAAACCGAAGCGGGCGAGATGAAAGTTGCCCGAATGCTGGTGGTCTTGATCGGTGCGCTGTCGATCATCCTGGCGTGCTTCGTTGGTGAGCTGGGAGACGTCTTCGCAGTTGCGAAGAAGTCTGTCGGGGCGTTCGCCGCACCGCTGTTGGCGGTGTTTGTGATGGGGCTGTTTGTTCCTCGGGCAACAACATTCGGAGTCTTCGTCGGCACGTGGATCGGCGCAGCCCTGACGTTAACGTTGATGACTGTGTACACCGACTGGTTTGCGATGTGGTTCTTTCCGCTCGGTTTCTTCAGCAGCATCGGGATCTCGCTGCTGTTGAGCCTGCTTCCCATTGGCCCCAAACGATCTGACAAGCCGCTAACGTTCTGGGAAATTCGACGGTCCGAGCAAAAATGACGGGCAACGCGGGAATGGACGGAATGAGATTAGGAACAGTCGCAGGACGATCTCTGTTGTTGCTCAGCTTTTCGCTGTTCTGGGGAGGTCTGACGTCCTACACCGGATTCGTGGTGCGGATTTCTCACGACGTGCTGAATGATCCCATGGACGGCGGAATGATCACGCAGCGGGTCACAGAAGTGCTGCAGATGCTAGGCGCCATCACCGTTGTGCTGATGTTGTGGAACGCGTTTATGGTCAGTCGCAGCAGCAAAAGGTTCGGAGCAGCACTGGCAACATGCGCCTTGGTGGTTGGTTGCGCAATCGTCGGACTGGAGATCGCGCACGGTCACCTGGACGCTGTCATCAACGTAGACACAGCAGAAATTACCAACCGCGAAGTGTTCACAATCAGCCACCGACGCTACAACCAGTTGACCACCATCGAATGGCTGGCGTCACTGGCGTACCTGCCAATCACAGTCGCCGCATGGCGGCAGATGGACGAGAACTGAGAGCGACCAGCCGCTTACAAAACGATGGCGCGAATGTTGTTAAGGCTTTCGGCATGCGGATGGGAAACTTTGCCAGCGGAAAGTTCCAGGGAACGACCGTTTCGCCTGATCCCGTAAGGAGCAGTTGAGCCCAAAACGGGACCTGTCCGGGATCTCGTTTCTGCACCGTTCGTGATTTCAGGCCAATTTCGTCGTTGAAAGTCAGGTCGACCGTGACGCCTTGGGCGTCGCCGGGTATGGTACCGCCGTTGAGACGCCGGGCGCCGCAAGTCGTTCCGGCAATTGCCAAACGTACACTGAACCAGAGAGATTGAGCCGTGGAAGTTCGCCGTAAACCTGTTGTGTTGATCGTCCGTGATGGCTGGGGCGAAAATCCTAACCGAGATGCCGACGCAACAAATGCGATCGTTCAGGCTAACACGCCGGTGTCAGATCAACTGATGCAGAACTATCCCAACACTCTGGTCAAGACATCCGGCGAAGATGTCGGTCTGCCAGTGGGAGTTATGGGAAACAGCGAAGTCGGTCACCAGAATATCGGTGCCGGACGAATCGTCGATCAGGAAGTCATGCGTATCACACGTGCAATCCGCAATCGAGCGTTCTTTTCGAACGAAACTATTGCCGCTGCGGTGCAACATGTCAAAGCCAGCGGCGGCACACTCCATCTGCTGGGACTGATGTCTGATGGACGTGTCCACAGCGACATCGAACACGCTTACGCATTCATTGAAGTGGCGAAAGCCGCTGGTCTGGGCCGCGATGGTCTGGCGATTCATGCGATTACCGATGGCCGCGATACTTCTCCGACCAGCGGCGTGGATTTTGTCGGCCGTGTTGAACGGAAATGCGAAGAAATGGGTGCAGGACATGTCGCCAGTGTCATCGGCCGCTTCTTTGCCATGGACCGAGATTTCCGCTGGGATCGGGTTCAAAAAGCCTACGATCTGCTCACCAAAGGATCCGCACGCACGGCGTCTTCTGCGGCAGGTGCTGTGCAAAACTATTATGACAACCCGACAACACCTTCCGTAACGGGTGATGAATTCGTCGAACCAACCATTGTGGAGTCTGTCGCTGGTCCGTCGTTGGTAAAAGCCGGTGACGCAGTGATCTTCATGAACTATCGTGGAGACAGGCCTCGCGAACTGACCAAAGCCTTCGTATACGATGATGCCGCCTGGTCAGCGATCCAGGGCGGTGGATTCGATCGCGGCGAACGGATCGATAATCTCTACTTTGCGACAATGGCAGGCTACGAGACCGGCCTACCGGTCAATGTGATCTTTGCAAAGCCAGCGAAGATGCCGAACATTCTTGGTGAGTACATTAGCTCACTCGGGCTGCATCAATTCCGTTGTGCGGAAACCGAAAAGTACCCGCATGTCACCTTCTTCTTTAATGACTATCGTGACGAGCCTTTTCTGGAAGAAGAACGCGGGATGGCTCAGTCACCGCGAGATGTTTCGACGTATGATCAAAAGCCGGAAATGTCGGCCGAAGAAGTTGCAGGCAAAGTCCTTGCGGAGATCGAAAAGGGTGAAGCGAATTTGATCGTGGTCAACTTTGCTAACGGTGACATGGTTGGTCACACAGGTGTATTGGCTTCTGCCATTTCGGCTGTGGAAACCGTCGACGCGTGCGTTGGACGTGTGGTCGAAGCAACCCTGGCCAAGGGCGGATCGCTGGTTGTAACCGCGGACCATGGCAACTGCGAACAAATGATCGACCCACAGACTGGTGGCCCACACACGGCTCATACCACGTTCGATGTGCCGCTGATTGTTGTGGAGCCGGGACTGGAAGGCCGCAGGCTTCGCGACGGAGGTCGTCTGGCGGATATTGCTCCGACCGTGCTGGCACTGATGGGCCTGGAAAAGCCGGAAGAGATGACCGGCGAATCTTTGCTTTAGAGCCGTTTACCTAAACATGTGGATACGCCGGGCTCGTGGGAGCAGGCGATTTGCTGCGAAAACCGTTCGCCGTGGCCACAAGTCAGCGTAACACGCTGTAGCGTCCGCGCCACCGGAATCGCATTTTCGCACGAGTTTGGTGTAGGAATCCGGCGTTGTCGGAGCTTCGCCAACTGCCCGCCCGCTGTGGCGGCTTTATTCGACCAGTTGCTTGGGGCGGTTCTGTCGGATCAGCAACGCAGCGCCGATGAATCCGGTGAACAGTGGGTGAGGCCGATTGGGTTGTGACTTGAATTCCGGATGATACTGAACGGCCACGTACCACGGGTGATCATCGACTTCCATAACTTCCACCAGCGTACCGTCCGGACTGGTGCCCACTGGGTTCATCCCGGCATGCACAAACTTCTCACGATACTGAGCGTTGAATTCGTAACGATGTCGATGTCGCTCGTTCACGTTCGCTGTGCCGTAAGCGGCCATCGCACGAGAACCTTCCGACAACACACACGGCTGACTTCCCAGCCGCATCGTGCCGCCCTTGTTCTCAACACCTGTTTGTTCTTCCAACAGGCAAATCACGGGATGCTGTGTGTCTCCGGCGAATTCGCTGCTGTTTGCGTCCGCGAGCCCCATGACGTTACGAGCAAACTCGATCACGGCACATTGCATACCCAGACAAATGCCGAAGTACGGCACATTGTTTTCCCGAGCGAACTGGACAGCCTGGATTTTGCCTTCGATGCCCCGCATCCCAAAGCCGCCGGGGACCAGAATGCCATCAACGCCCTGCAACAGGGCCGCCGCACCGCGACGTTCCAGATCCTCTGCTTCAACACGCTTCACAATGATGCGGGTGGAATGGGCGAAACCTGCATGGTCCAGTGATTCGTAGATCGACTTGTAGGCGTCCGTGTGGTCGATGTATTTGCCCACCACTGCAATCGTGACTTCATGTCGCGGATTGCGAATGCGATGAATCAGTTCCCGGTAATCTTCCAGGTCCAGCTCGCCCGCTTCCATCCCCAGCTTCTCGATGATCAATTCATCCAGCCGATGTTCGACCAGCCCCATCGGGACTTCGTAGATTGAGAACTCTTTGTCGACCTCTTCGATGACCGCTCGCTTTTCGACATTACAAAACAGAGCAATCTTGTCTGTGTGTTCTGTTCCGATCGGACGTTCTGTGCGACAGACGAGAATGTCCGGTTGAATTCCGATGGTTCGCAGCTGCTGTACGCTGTGCTGGGTCGGCTTGGTTTTGGCTTCGCCTGCAGCCTTGAGATACGGCACCAGTGTCAGGTGAATAAACAGGCAGTTCTGTTTGCCAATATCCAGCGGGATCTGACGGATGGCTTCCAGAAACGGCAAGCCTTCTATGTCGCCGACGGTACCGCCGAGTTCAGTAATAACGACGTCGACATCCGGGCTGGCCAGTCGACGAATGCTGGCTTTAATTTCGTCGGTGATGTGCGGCACCACCTGCACGGTGCGGCCGAGATATTCGCCGCGGCGTTCTTTATTGATGACGGTCTGGTAAATCTGACCTGTCGTGTAGTTCGAATCCCGATTCAGCTTGCCAGTCGTGAAACGCTCATAGTGGCCCAGATCGAGATCTGTTTCTGAGCCATCGTCAAGAACATAGACTTCCCCGTGCTGGTAGGGGCTCATGGTGCCTGGATCAACGTTGATGTACGGATCCAGTTTCTGCATGCGGACGGTGAGGCCGCGGCGTTCCAGCAGCATGCCGATGGATGCTGATGTGAGCCCTTTGCCGAGCGAACTTACTACACCACCTGTAACAAAAATATGCCGAGTCATTGCGTTCTTCATTCCCTTTATTGAAGTGCTGTATCCGTACGCCAGTCGTGTCCAGCCCGCAAAACCGGGGTTTCAGACACGTCACCTACCGTCTGTTTGTGCTCAGCCGGTCTATTAAAGCGGATCCCTGTGACGCCTCAACGCCACGTGCCGTCATTCCTGAGAAACAGCAGGATTTGCGAGCCACAGCCGACTAAGGAATAGTCCTGAAATAACTTCCCAATTCGTTGAGGACCAACGGTTCGCCCTACCAAACGACGTAAGTTGTTTGGTAGGGCGAGCAATTCACTGGCAAGCGGCCAAAACTACGATACTCCAACCACCAGCAATCCCGCAGGGCACCCAGGCTCCATCGACTGCATCGTCCGATGGGCGCCGTTGTGATTTCTGTAGAATGGCGAAAACGGTTAAACGGGCGTGCAGCCGTCACTTGACAGGCATCGTCTCTGACAACTGCAGCCCACACCGTGAGTCGTGCCGTTGGAAATTGAATGGCCACGAGCAGCGAATGGCTCACGGCGTGTACGGCTCTTGCTTAGCTGGTCTGGTGTGCCAGTACGCCCACAGCACGAACACGCCCTGCAGTGGAAGCCGCAACAGGTGGATCACAGGTGATGCCGGCAGAATGTCCTGATGCTGATACAGATAAACGTTGGCAGGAAAGACGGCGATCAGTAACACAACAATTCCCCAGGCGGCCCAGCGTGACGAGACTCTCGCCAACAGCAGAACGCCGACCAGGACTTCCCATCCGCCACTCAGCAGCACCAACGCACGATGCAGCGGCAAGTACGGAGGCATGATCTTCAGAAAGAAGCCAGGATTCACAAAGTGCGACGTCCCGGCTAGTATCATGAAGATCGCCAGCAGGCACTTCGATATCGTCTTCACTCGTGACATGTCTGGTCTGGGATTCTGTCTTGAAAGGTGAAGCTGCACAGGGTACCGGAGGCAGACTGGGACGTGAGGATTCAAGCGGAGTTTTTCGATCTTGTGTCGTAAAACCCTGCATCGACCTGCTTTTGGTGGTGCCTCACGTTCTTCACAACCCGACCTCTATCGGTCACACACCCTCTCTCGACAGAAAGTCCGACATGCCTCGTTTGCGGTTTCTGATTTGCATCTTGCTACTGACGCTGACCACATTGTCCCACGCGACCGCGTCGAATCCCAACATTATTTTCATTCTGTCCGATGATCAGGGATTTGGCGATGTATCGGCGTTGAATCCAGAGTCAAAGATCCCCACGCCGAACATTGATCGGAGCGCCACGGAAGGCATGATTTTTTCCGACGGCCATTCTTCATCCGCTGTGTGCACGCCGACACGGTATTCTGTACTAACAGGACGTTATCACTGGCGGACTCACCTGCAAAATGGTGTGCTCGGTGGGTTTTCCAAACCGCTCATTTAGAAAGGACGATTGACTGTTGCATCTCTGTTGAAGCAACAGGGCTATGCAACCGCTTGCATTGGCAAATGGCATCCTGGCTGGGACTGGCCGTTAAAGTCCGGGGGAACCGCAAATGACGAAGGAAATTTCTCCGGCGGTTTTAAGGGGGGCTGGGATGTCGATTACGCTGGCGAAATCCAGAACGGTCCGTGTGATCTCGGCTTTGATTATTTCTTCGGGATCAGCGCTTCACTGGATATGCCACCCTACGTTTACGTGCGAAATCGAACGCCTACCGAACCAGCCACGGTGGAAAAGGCGTTTCAGCGAAAAGGCTCGGCAGCAGCCGGTTTTGAAGCGGTCGACGTGTTGCCGAGAATCACGGAAGAAACGGTTCACTTCATCAACCGAAAGGCCAAATCCGATACTCCGTTCTTCATCTACTTTCCACTGAACACACACACACACACCGATCGTGCCTAACGCCGAATGGGAAGGGAGAAGCGGAATCAACAAGTACGCTGATTTTACAATGCAGGTCGACTGGACGGTCGGGCAGGTCCTGAAAGCGATCGATGACAACAACATCGTCGACAATACGCTCGTCATCTTCACAACAGACAACGGTTGTTCTCCGGCCGCGAAGATTCCTGAACTGGAGGCGGCCGGCCACGATCAGAATTACATCTACCGGGAGCAGAGTTGTCTTTCAGCAGAACTCAGAAGCGACACTGTCTGCGTCTGAGAGGTGCTTGTCGTTGTTGGCTTGCGAACAGTCGTCACTTCCGTCCCAGCATCCGGTCGAGAGAATCGGCCGTCTGATAGATCAGTGCTTCCGGAAAATGCATGTACGGATGGAAATACTCGAACGTCAGGTAGCCGTTGTAATTCGTTTTTTCAAAGGCGTCCAGGACGGCAGGCCAGTTTGTTGTTCCGTCCAGCAGCGGACGAAAGGCTTCCAGTGAATGATCACTGCTCTTCTTACTGTATTCCTTTAGATGCACATTCTTAATGCGATTGCCGAGCATGGAAATCCAGTGTTCCGGGAACTGATACTCCATGATGTTGCCAGTGTCGAAGTGTACCTTCAGGTACTCACTGTCGAAGCTGTCCACAAAGTCGATCATTTCGAAAGGCGACAGCAGATAGCCGTTAAAGAAGATGTTCTCGATGTTCATCGACACCTTCAGTTGCTCTGCCTTTGGCAACAGTTTCGCCACGGCCGCTTTAGCACGTTTGTCACAAACGTCATTGGGTGTGGGGTCGTGATCTGCACGCCACGGCATATGCACGGCTCCAGGGACGACAAGCAGGTTTTCGGTGCCCAGGTCATGCGCGGCCTGCGTCATCAGACCGGCCAGTTCCATTCCTCGAGCGCGTTCCGCGGGATCGTTACTGGTCAGCGGATACGGCCAGAACAGAAACGAACACAAACCGCTGATGGCGATGCCAATGTCTTCGGCCATCTTTCGGATCGCTGTGAATTCCTGTGTACCCGACTTCGGCGACAGGTCACTTTCGAGATCGTAGTTCAATTCAATTCCGTCGAAGCCAGCGTCTTTGGCCAGTTGCAGGCACTGCTTCAGCGACATTTTATCGGGATACGGAAACGCCCACAGATTAATCGACTTCTTCATCGCGTATTGTTTGCGTTGCCCCGTGTTCTGAGACACCACGGCGGGTTGTGCTGCCAAAGCCGATCCCGCGGCGACGGATGCTCCAAACGCAGCGTAAGACAACAACTGACGACGATCGACCGTATTCGCAGGTTCAGTAGGCATGGGAAAACTTTGAAAGGGCGTTTGGCAGACGGAACGTGAAATTGTACCGACTGTCGGTATGGCTGCCAATCGAGGGGCTTGCTTACCGAATTGGATTCGTGACAGATGAGGTTCATCGAAACGGTTTGTGTCCTGCGGCACCCCGTCAGGATGTGCGATAACGAACAGGCCCGTCTTCTTCGCCCGACAGCGTATTTCGCTGACTTGTGGCCGCGCGCGGCACGCGTTTCGATTGTGGAAAGCCTGCTCCCGTGAGCGAGTAGCGTTCACAACAATTAATACACTGCTTTAATCGGCTTGTAACTGCGTTCCGGCGTTGCCGTCTGCGAGCTGACGGTGTTTCTTCGCCAATCGTGAGCTGCCCTGCTTCAAATACAAAGGCAAAAAGGGGACATTCTACTTTACTTGGGTCCTGGATTTGTTAATCAGCGTGGATGCCACGAACATCGAGAGCATCACGAGGTGGGTTTGTTTACCATGTCCTAAATCGGGGCAATGGCCGCAGTGACGTCTTCCACAAGGATGAGGACTTCGCGGCGTTTGTGAAGCTGATGCGGGAAGCTCAGGAAAAGGTGGCGATGCGCGTGACTGGGTATTGTCTGATGAAAAATCATTTCCACCTTCTGTTGTGGCCCCATG
>CALFOL010000317.1 GCA_937919915.1 uncultured Planctomycetaceae bacterium | reverse complement strand
CAGCCGACATTTGCAGCAGTGTCTTCAGAATGGCAATGCAGACGTGTTGCGTGCGGCGACAATGATCATTGAGAATCGGATATCCAGCGAAAAACTTTCCACAGAAGCTGCCGCCGAACTGGACCAGGCTGCGGTCGCCCGTGGAAAGCAGCTGATCGCCGCGGTGACCACGCAGGAAGACACTCAGCTCCTGCTGACACTATTGGACGCCTTCGAGCAATCGGCGGCCATCAGTCAGGAGATTGCTGCAGCACTCAGCAATAAATCAACAACGAATGCTCAGCGGCAGGTGTTGCTGAACGCAGTGGCGACTGGCGGCAGTCGCAGCGAGCCTACACTGCGAGACGCTATTCAGGTTTTGCTGAGTTTCGAGACTGTAGCGGTGCGTACTGCGGCAATCGAAGCAACCGGTTCCGTCGATCCCGAATACTTCGTACCGCATCTGTCGCCATTGGCGAATGCCCCCGAAGAAGCTCCAGGCATTCGACTAACGGCTCTGAACATTCTCGCGAAGAATCCTTCAGCGTGGAAACAAACGGGACTCTTTGAGCAACTGATAAAGATGGCGGCGGATGGGACCGCGCAGGAACGCACGCTGGCTACTCAGTTACTTGGCACAGGAAACCTGACTGCCAAACAGCTTGCTGGCGTGGCGAGTCAATTGCCGGAATGCGGCCCGCAGCAACTGACAGACCTGGTTCCGCTGTTCAAACGTTCGCTGAAGCCGGATCTGGCAGCCATGTTTTTGACCGGCATCGAGAACGCTCGCAGCATCAGCAGCCTGCCGACGTTGGAAGTGTCTGAAGTCGTCAAAAGGTTTCCGCCGGAACTCCATGATCGCGCGAACGCGGTGCTGAGTCGAATGAACGCCGCAGAACAACAGAAACTGCGAAAGCTGGGCGAACTGGTCGGCATACTAAAGACCGGCGATGCCACACGTGGCAAGGCTGCGTTCTTCAGCGAAAAAGCGAAGTGCTCAGCGTGCCATATCGTGGCCGGCAAAGGCAAGCGTGTCGGACCGGACCTGACAACCATCGGCGGCAACCGAACTCCCAAAGATCTGCTGGAATCGATCATCTTTCCATCGGCCACATTGGTGCGACAATATGAACCATACACATTGCTGACAGACAGCGGCAGAACATACTCCGGCCTGGTGATTCGCGACACGGCAGAGTCCGTCACAATTCAACAGAACACGGGCGAACCGATTACCGTGTCGCGCAATGAGGTCGAGGAACTGATTCCCAGCACGGTTTCGATCATGCCGAAAGGCCTGGAGGAAGCATTGACAGCACAGCAGATCGCCGACATCGTGGCATGGCTGCAGACGCTCCGTTAGTGATGTTCTACAAGCACGCAGCGCAAGCGAGTGAATCAGTGATGAACCGGATTCATGCTCGCCTGGTGCTGGTGACTGGCGACAAATTCGCGTTAGTTGACTTATTGTTGTGAACGGTACTCGCTCGCGGGAGCAGGCTTTCTTCGATCGAAACGCGTGCCCCCGCGGCCACAAGTCAGCGTAATACGCTGTAATCGAACGGTGTTGGGGTTAAACGAACTTTAGAGTCACACTACGGAGCAAACGTGGCGATTTCTTTAGCATCCTGGCCGTTCCAGATGCGCAGGATGCCGTCTTCGCAGCCGGCCGCAACAATGGCTCCGTCAGCAGTCGTCGCAGAACAGTAGACATAGTCCGAGCAACCCTTGAACTCCCGCACCGTCCCACCATTGGCTGCTTTGTGGCGGAACACGCGTTTGTCACCACTGCAACTGATAAAGTCGTCCTCCATGCCGATAAATGACAGCGATGTGACCTGCTTCGTGTATGTCGAAATTGTGCGGAACTGCTCGCCCGTTTCTGCGTTCCAGACCTTGATCGCGTTGTCCGCACCGGCACTGATGAGGGACGTGCCGTCACCTTTCCAGCTGACATCCATCACGTGATGCGTATGACCTTCGTACGATCGCACATGCATGCCGGTGGAAAGATCAAAGACCTTGACGAACTTGTCGGCCGCAGCGGATGCCAACAGCTTGCCATCGGCGGAAAAATCGATCCCATAGACCGTATCACTGTGGGCATCTTCGAAGTTACGGATGAGATTCCCGTCAGCGACGTTCCATAGCATGAGTTCCCCGCTTCGAGACGCTTCTCCACCGCCCGTAGCGAGCGTCGAACCGTCAGGGGAAAATGCCAAAGCCAGAACGCGATCAACAAACAGCGACGGCTTGTTGTCAGGTTGAGGCCCCAGTGTTCGCTTCAGCTTCCAGTCCGGGAAGGCGCTGACCGCAAACAGCTGACCATCTTCGCGCTGAACAACAAACGCCCTTGCTGAACTCAACATGGCGGTTGTCGCGGCCTCAGGTAAGACGCCCGAAAACAGGTCGACGGCTGTTCCGTCGCTGGCTTTCCACAGTCGGACGTTGGCTTTCTCAACGGTCGCGACCAGGTCGTTGCCAACGAACGTCGCATGTTGTGACGCAATCGTTACTTTGGAAGCAGCATCGGCAGCTGTATGAGCCTCAGCGGAAACTGTCGCTTCCTGTTCCGCACTCGCCTGCAGCGCCTTGCGTTCGACGACCTTCGCTTCAGCGCGAGCAATTGCCTGTATGGAAAGTTCTTTGCCCTTCTCGGCAGACTTCAACGCGTTCTCTGCCGTGGTGACGGCATCGGTCAAAACCATCTGGGCCTTTTCAGCGCCTTCCAACGCCTTCTTCAAGGCGGCGTCGTCTGCTTTCTCTTCACTGGCCTTCTTTGCTGCGACAACCTTAGGAGCCTCTTCTTCGGCCTTCTTCTTTGCGGCTGCAACGGCTTCCTTCGCCTTCGTAAGCTCTTCTTCCGCTTTCTTCAATGAATCCTGCTGTTCCGTAACTCGCTTTTCGTCTTCCGTCACCTGTGCTTTAACGACGCCGACCCGAGCATCTCGCACGGCTTTATCAGCAACGCGTTCCGCCAATGTTCGGGAAGCCTGCAGATCCGAATTGAGTGTCGCGACGATCTTGCCGTCTTTGGCATTCCACAGTTCAACAATTCCATCCGGGCTGATCGTGACGACTCGTTCTGCATTCTGCGTAATCATCGCTGTCACATTGGGAGTGGCGCTATTGATTTGCACTCCAACCTGCAGCGAATCGAGATTTCTTAGCTCAACAGCGGTGCCTTCCATGCGACACAGCAGCATTGTTCCAGCGGCAGTAATCTGCTGAATGACCCCTTTGTCTGATTTTACAGGATCTGCGGCTGTTATCTTCTTTTCGGCGACGTTCACAGTCAGCAATCGGAGACTGCCGTCTTCCAGCAGAACGGTGACCTTGATTCCGTCGGCCGTGAGCGCTGCTTGAGTTGCTTTGATTTCCAGTGCATCGCTGGCCGCAATTTCCACATCGGTTGTCAGGTCGAATAACTTAACGATGCCGTCCGCTCCGCTGGTCACCAACCGGGTATTTTCCGGGCCACCGATGGCCAGCAGAGTGGTTGCAGCGGGATCAACGTCCGAAAGCTCGGTTGTCAGGGCGTGGGATTGCTGATTGCGTGTTACGATCGTTTTGTTGTCACACTGAATCGCCAGAATCGTACCGTCCGCACTGCTGACGATTCGAACGGCTTTGGCTGGCAGATCGACTTTGGTGGTTAGCGACGCAACATCGCGTTCCCATAATTTTACAACCTGAAACCCGGATGTCACCAGCATCTGACCATGCGGATGAAACGCCATCGAATGCACGTAGTCGCGATGAGCGGTTTGCGACTCGGACTTCAGTTCCGCCAACGCTGGGTCGACCAGTTTCGCCACGTTGTCTCTGACCAGCAGGTCGTAGATATCCACGTTTCCCGCGCGGCCTGCGGCCACAAAGCGACCGAATGGATCCGTATCGACAGAGTAAACCGCACGCAGTGTGTTGTTGATCGACTGCCACTGCATATTGGCGGCAGACGCGGCGGCTCCGGCTTTGGCACCTTCCAGAATCCACTGTCGCAGCAGACCGACTTGTTCTGGTGTCAGCTTCCTGGCCTGCACTTCATTGGGCCACGGGGGCATGAACGATTCTTCGGTGCGTGACGCGACTTTGTAAAGAAGACTTTCGTCAGGTTTACCGGGCACGACAAGCAGGCCAGAGGAGCCACCTTTCATGATCGACTGACTGGTTTCCAGATTCAGGTCGCCTTCGGACTTCGCCTTATTGTGGCAAGCTACGCAATTCGCCTGCAACATCGGATAGATGTCTCGTTCGAATTCCACCGGACGCCCGAGCTTTGCTTCCACCGCAGCGATCGGGCCTTCTTCGTCAGCCGAGGTCACACTGAACGACAGTGCAGTGACAACGGCTGTGGCCGACAGTACGGTTTTTGCTATCGAGTATTTCGACTGTGAGAGTCGAGATTTGTTCTTCTGCATCGTTGAGTCCTGTAGCAGTGGGAGTCACTGCTGATGTTCAAACTGGCCAGTTGTCGGACACACCGACAACTGAGGGTCGACGCTTCATTCTGTCACTTTGAGTTTCACAGGCACGTCGAAGTGTGCTGTTCGGCCGTTGAATTCCGCGGCGGCTCGCACCACAGCGTTTGCAACGTCGATTGGGCCTGAATCTGCCGCCGCCGTAAACTTCAGCGTCGCCTCAGTTTTGTCGGCAGGTATCTCGACAGTATCCGACGACACATTGGCGACACCATCTGGCAGTGCGAGTGCAACTTTAACCGCACCTGCGAAGGCGTTCTTCCTTGCAAGCGTCACTTTCACTTCGATGGATTCACCCTTTTTGATCGCACCGTCCCCCGGAACAGCAGCAGTGATTTTTCCTGGTGTAGTGTGCACCTGCAGCTGTACAGGAATCGCGATCGTACGCAGATTCAGCGGCTTCGCTTTGGTGCTCTCTTCTGCCTTTTTCGCTGCGTCGTCAGCCGCCTTCTTTTCTGCCTCCCGCGTCTTCAGCATCGCTTCCGCAGTCGTCACCGCGGCTTTAGCGGCATCAACTTTTTGCTGTTCTGTTTTGACCAATGCGTCCATGTCCGCAATCTGTTGGGTTTTCACCACAACTTCCTGTTGCTTGGCATTCACCTGAACAGTGATCTGCTGAATACTGGCGATCAGCTCCAGAACGGGCTTCGCAGCGACCTGCACGGACGCCGCGGAGTCCGCAACGGCCTTGATCGCCGCATCGACATCAGCGGTGGTGTCCTTCAGGCCAGCTGTGGCGGCTGTTAGTTGTTCCTGCAGCGCCAGTAGTTGCTGAGTCGCGGCCGTCTTACCAGCGATGGCGGTCTTCAGGTCCCCTTTCAGTTTCTCCTGGGCGACAGTGGACACCTTGATTTCCTCCTGAACCGTTTTCACCATTATCGCGACTGCTGCAATGTTCTTTGTTCCCGCTTCGACGGCAGCCTTGGAATCTGCCAGCTGCTTTTGCTCGACTGCCAGTTGTGCAGCAGCTTCAGTGACTTTCACCTGAGCACGTTCGGCCAGCCATGGGTTGCGGCGGTACGGAACTTTTGCCGTGGCGTACATCAACAAGGTTGCGGGGCCGACGGCAGCGTTCTCTTTGAAGTAGAAACGGGCGACTGCTGAATCGATGTCCTTCTCGAAGGCAAGCGCCGGAACATCCACATTGCCTGGCTGACCGGCAAAGCTGATATCGACCTTGTCCACAAAGCCCGCGCGACGAATCAGCTTCAACGGAATCAGCAATTGTTGATCCTGAGTCATCTGAACGTCCACGACGGCGAGAGTCAACTGGAACGGTTCTTCGTCCTTCATCACACTAACTAACAAAGCATCTGTAACGCGAGCTGTGCGCGGCAAGCCGTTGGCTCCGGCGTGAACAAGCGTTGCGACCTTCACTGCGGTCTCGGGAATGTTTTCCGAAGCGGCCATGAAGAACACGCTGCTGACTTTGTCTTCAGCATCAGGGGCCGCCGTCAGCACAAGCGTTGTTGACGATTTCCCGGCAGGGATCACCGCGCTTGAAACAGTAATACCGTTCGGCAGTTCCTTTGGCAGTATGCGGATGTCGGCGTTGTGTCCGCCTGTGCGATATGCATAGACAGGCACGGTATAGGTTCCGCCCTTTCTAAGACTGATCGCCCCGGTTACTGGTGGAGCCTTGCCGTCAGCGGACGGCTGAGAGTCGAAGAGGACGACTTGAAAACCTGGCTGCGGAGCCTTGATCGACAGCGTGTAAGTCAGTCCGGGGTTGCCTCGGGAAGCACCGTATTGGTCACTAAGTCGCACTTGATACTGCCCGTCTTCCGGCGCTGTCAGCAGGAAGGAAGGATCGCTGGTGAGGGTCGGCAAATCATTGCCGCCAGGATTCTGCTTGCCAACATCTTCGCGGGCCAGACGCTTGAGCGTTTCTGCTCCGTCTGCAGCCTTGACCACTTGCTCGAGAATCAGGACCGGATCAGCACTGCTGCCGAGCCGATCGGCGAGCACGTCGATCTGCCACTGCTGGCCCTTCGTGGCGGCAAAGCGGTAGACGTCTTCGTCAAGTTCGGTCGCAAAGCTGGCAGCAATGTCTGTCGGCACGGCGACCACCAGAGCATCAGGCTGATCGACCTCAATCACCGCTGGGACGGCAACAGTGTTCAGACCAAAACGCAGCAGGTTTCCATCGACCGCACTATGCAGGATCGTGTCGATTTCTGCAGCGGCTGAATCTGCGCCAGCATGCATCGCGGTTGCACCGACGTTGATGCTGACTTCCTGTTTAAAAAGCGGAGCGTCGTCCAGCAGCTGGTCGGTCGGTTGACCGCCTGGCAGATGTCGTCCGTAGAGCGTGACTTTTGAATCCACACCCGCCTGCAACACCGAGGGCATTGTGAAATCGACGAGTGGACGAGTATCGATGCTGATTCGGTATCCGTAGTCGTTGCCGCCGCCATAAACGATGTCATGAACTTTCAGCAGCAAGTCCTGATCAATTTCGCTCGTGTAAACGATCGACGCTTCCTGCTGTTTCTGACGCCGAGACTGGGCGACTCGACGACCAGTGCTGTCAAACAGTTCCAGCACTGGCTGTATCAGCGAATCCAGGACAGCAGCTTCCGAGCGGAATACGATCGTTTGTTTTGCGGTTGCCTTCACTTTGAAGAAATCAACATCGGTTGCTCCGTTGGATCGTGCGTTGACGATGGTGTTCAAGGCGACCTCGTGCGCCTGTTCAGCGGCGTTGTTAGGTTCCGTTTCTGCAACCTCGCCGATGGTGTCAATGCGGAAAATGCGAGGATTGCTGATACCAAACAGGCCTCGCGCACGAAGATCGTACAGGCCCGGCTGCACGCCCGCGTCGACTGTCACTGTGAACTGGTTGGTGATCGCTGTGCCGTTGGCGTCCAGTTTGGGGGTGGCCTTTAGTCCTTGATGACTGAATATCAGTTCGCTGATTTCGTCGAGGTCTGTACCGGCCGTGATCGTGATGTCCACGGCTGTGCCCTGCTGACCACCGGGCGGGAAGACACCCGTGAGTTGAATCTGTGGCAACTGAGCATTCGCCGTTACCAAAGAGGTGGACACAACGAAAACCAGCAGGGCGCGGAAGAGAGAGCGGTTCATAGTTTGTTACTGTCGAAAAGGTGCCACTGGCTGTGCCAGCAAATTCGGATCCTGGGGGCACTGGTCGATCCAGTGCCGCGCACGAATTTCGGTGCCGACGCGTCCAGCACAGCCGGACCTGCGTCGACAACGGCTGCTTAGTGGTTGAACAGAAACTCTTTGGTGTTGATCAGCGCCCACAGGATGTCTTCGTAAGCGATACGAGGATTATCCTTGTGCTTCTCAATGTAAGTGGTCGCAACCGTCATTTCGTCCGGACGCGGATTACGAGCGAATACCACCTGGTACAGTTCTGACATTCGTTGCTCGTGGCTGCGTTCAGTTTCTGCGGCCAGTTTGGCAGCACGGGCTTCGTTCTTGGAAATCTTATCCTGGATCTCTTTGCTGTTCAGCAGGTGGAGACTTTGAGCAAGATTTGCATCCTGGCTGCGTTCGCATTCGCAGGCCGTATCACCCTGAGGCATCCCGAACACCTTCAGGAAGTACGGTCCGTTCGAAGTGTCAGCCAGTTGAATCGCCTTGGTCCCCGCCGGCATGCCACCGAAGTTTTCTGACGTCATCGTGACTTTGTGGAAACCGTCATACAGAGCTTCAGCACTGAGGCGACGCGGGTAGTAGCGACTGAAATTCTGCTTGTCGCTGGCGTTGTATTCGTTCGGCAGCGAACTGAACTGATAGGTTTGCGAACGACAGATGGTTCGTACCAGATCTTTGAGATCGAAGCCGGATTCGATGAAGCGTGTCGCCAAACCGTCCAGCAATTCCGGATTCGATGGCGGATTGGTTTCCCGCATGTCATCTTCTGGTTCAACGATGCCCCGATTAAAGAAGTGCTTCCAGTATCGGTTGACGACTGATTTCGCGAAGAAGGGATTTGCTGGGTCACTCATCCAGTTCGCCAGTTGCACTCGTGGATCCTGTTCGGCCGGAATTTCCAGAGCCGTGGCCCCAAGTCCCGCCGGTTTCAACGATGCTCCGGAACGTGGATTGTTTGCCGTGGCAACACCTTCGTTGTGGAAGATCTGTCGGTCACGAAAACCTCCGGCCACTCCGGGAATCGCTTTCTTACCCACGCGGTTATAGAAGGCGGCCAGGCTGTAGTAATCGTTTTGGCTCCATTTTTCGAACGGATGGTGATGACAGCGAGCACACTGAATTCGAATCCCCAAAAACAGCTGAGCTGTGTCTTCGACCTGTTCTTCCACCTGGTCGACTTCGCGGTACCAGGTGACAGCCGGGTTATCCAGTGGTTCCCCCGAAGCGGTGACGATTTCTCGCACGAAGCGATCGTAGGGTTTGTTCTCATAGATACTGTCCCAGATCCACTGATGGAACAGATGCGTCCCGGCCATGTCTTCGCCGTTCGACTTCTTGTTGCGAAGAATAAAGTTCCACTTGTTCGAGAAGTGGTCAGCGTAAGCGGTGGTGTCCAATAGGTCGTCGATCAGCACGTCGCGTTTGTTGACATCCGTGCTGGCCAGGAACTCTCGCACCTTGACGTCAGTGGGCAGGGCTCCGGTGATGTCCAGAGAAACCCGACGCAGGAAGGTCGCGTCGTCACTGGCTTCAGACGGCGGGATTCCCAGCAGACGCAGCTTGTTAAACACGGCTGCATCGACAAGGTTGGCTGGTTCCGGCATCTTTGACGTATCAGCACCGAGTGGAATGGTGGCTCGAAACGTGCTGACCTGGCCTTGATAGCGGGCCATAATCGCGACTTCGCCAGCCAGTTCCAAAGTTGACACGATTCCGCTTTCGCTGCATTCGGCCATTTCGGAGTCGTTGGCTTCGTACAGTGCCATGCGAGTGACGTCTTCTGTTGTGCCGTCGCTGTAAGTGGCGATGACAGCAATCTGCTGCTCTGTGCTCTGCGGCATGACTCGCGACTCTGGATAGCATTGAATGCCAACGACAGTGGCATCATCGGTGTGACCGTACGGCATGCCCTGTTCGATCCAGGCCGTCAGCATGCGGTATTCATAGTTACCAACGTCCATGCGGCGGCCACCACCATGAGGCGTTCGTCCCGTGGCTTTTGTCAGCAGCAGACTTTCAGAAGGCACTGCGGGGAAGATTCGTCGTCCGCGAGATTCCTTTCGCAGGAATTCGTAATCGTCTTGGGGATAAAAACCGAGCAGCGACAATTTGAACCCGTTTTGTCCACCGGACTTTCCGTGACACCCACCACCGTTGCAGCCGAGCTTGGTGAAGATCGGAACCACCTGGTTATGAAAGTTGATCGGAAGCGGTGCCGCAAATCCTGACACGGTAACTTTAATTTCGGCCGTGAGGTCGTCCTGGGTCGCTCGAATCACCGCGTCACCATCGGCGAGCGGTGTGACGAGTCCGGTGCTGTCAATTTGCAGCACGCCTTCTGGCTGAACGGCGAAGGTGACGCGTCGAGTCACATCGACATCGTTGCCAGCCTGCGAGAATGTCGCAAACAATTGTTGGCGAGTATCCTTGCTTCGAATCTGCACCACGCCGGCGTCATCGACCGGGCCGATTGTTAGGACAGGGGACTGTGCGATTGCCTTCGATGTGGTGAAAGCGCATAGCAACAACAGGCAAAGTGGAAGCATCTTCATGAATGCAGCTCCAAGAAGGTAACGGCATCGTGCCGTTGTAAGGTGGGATGTAGTTTTATTGAGGAGGGTGTTGTTGAAGCTTCGGTTGCGTCAACAACGGTGGGTATCTGACTATAAGACTATTTGTTCTGGCGTGAGAGTCAAGAACCTGCAGCCCTCAACTGCTGTCAGATTCCAAAGTGATGACTTACCCGGCCAGTTTGTATTGACTTTTCTGGCGAATCTGCACGCTTTTGACTGATATTGACGCAGAGCGTTGTTGAATGGAATGTGCAGCGTAGAATGCCGTGCACGATGTTGGCTGATGATCGAGGACCGGTGTCGCCCGCAATTGGCAGTGTTTTCCCTGACGGATAGCACTAACAAAGCCCGTGGGACAAGGCGACAAGAGCTGCGGGCCGCCCCGCAATAGGAATTCAAAGTGCCGTTTGCAGATATAGAAAATGCGTTGAAAGCTCTTCGTGAGGGCCAAATGATCATCGTGGTTGATGACGAGGACCGCGAGAACGAAGGCGACTTCGTTTGCGCGGCGGAGTCGATCACACCTGCGCAGGTGGACTTCATGCTGAAAATCGGGCGGGGCACAATGTGTGTCCCGATGTCTGCCGAAGACGCGATGCGGCTGCATTTGAAGCCGCTGATTGATGACACTCAGAACACGGCGCCCAATAAGACGGCGTTCCTGACGAACGTTGATCACATCGCAGCAGGGACGGGCGTCAGCCCCGAGAATCGTGCGCGCACCATTCTGGAACTGTCAAATCCCAAGTCGACGGCGGAAGACTTTGTGAGACCGGGACACATGTCGCCATTGATGTCGATGGATGGCGGAGTTCTGCGTCGCGCCGGGCATACGGAGGCGACGACCGACCTCATGAAAATGGCCGGGCTGCGGCCAATAGGAACGTTGATCGAAATTTGCAGTCAGCGTAGCCACGGTATGGCTGACCTGGCTGAGCTGGAGGAAATTTCGCGGCAGTATGACATTCCGATCATTTCCATCGAGGAGTTGATCAAGTATCGACGCGTCCGCGAGCAACTCGTGCAACGCGTGGTTGAGGTAGAAATTCCAACGGGCGGATTTGGTGCGCCGAAAATTTTCGGGTATCAGGTGATGCACGAAAATCAGGAACCGATGGCGATTGTGTGGGGCGACCTGACGAAAGTCCACGCCCCGCTGGTTCGCATGCATTCATCGTGTTTTACAGGGGATGTGCTGAATTCGCTGCGATGCGATTGTGGCGATCAATTGAGCCTGGCGATGCAGATGATTAACGCCGAAGGTGCCGGCGCGGTCGTCTATCTTCCACAGGAAGGGCGTGGTATTGGGTTGCTGGCCAAACTGAAAGCGTACAAACTTCAGGACGAAGGTCTGGATACGGTCGAAGCTAACCACAAACTTGGTTTTAAAGCAGACATGCGGGACTATATGGTTGGCCTGCAGATTCTGAAGGATCTGGGACTCACCAAAGTGCGACTGTTAACCAACAACCCGAAGAAGACGGAATCGTTCGTTTATTCGGGTGTCGATCTGGAGGTGGTTGAGCAGGTGCCGATTGTGGCGCCACCGCACGCTCATCGAAACAGCTACATGGCGACCAAAAAAGAAAAGATGGGACACCTGCTTTCCGATGATGCTGTCGGGAAATAAACCTGGACTCGGGCGGCAAACGATCTGAGTCCGGGGCTGCAGTTTTACACCGGAGTGAAGATGAAGGGAAAGGCCGATGAAGTCGGCCACGAGTGTACGAATGTCGTTCGCTGATCCCGGAAGCATGGTGTCTGGCTACTGA
>CALFOL010000316.1 GCA_937919915.1 uncultured Planctomycetaceae bacterium | reverse complement strand
ACGCTCCGCCAATGCCGCCGACCAGTGCAAACGGCAGTGTCAGGAAGATCAATAACACGGTTCGCATGTTCTGGAAGTCAGAATGCAGCAGCAGCAGCAGAATGCCGAGCAGCGAGAACACTGTGAGCCCCAACAGACGCTGGCGTGATGCCTGAGCTTCCGCGTATTCGCCGAGGAATTCCGGATGGTATTCCGATTTGAAATCCACTTCTGCCAGAACTCGTTCCTGGATTTCCGTGGCGACGCTGCCGAGGTCTCGGCCATCGACGTTGCAGATCACGTCCAGCTTGCGAGTTGATCCGATGCGTTTGATTTCGTTCGGAGCGGGCTGGATGATAACGTCCGCGACGTCGCTGAGCGGAACCTGAGCTCCGGACGGCGTGTCGATCAGCAGCCGTTTGACCGCGTCGACGTCGCGACGGACGGATTCGTCGCCCCACACCATGACTCGGAAGATTTTTTGGCCTTCGTAGATTTCCCCAACCTGAGTACCACGGATCAGTGTTGTTGTGGCAGATCGCACATCTCCCGGCGTTAGTCCGAATTGAGCGGCCGCGGCAGGCTTCAGGTGGACGACTATCTGAGGAATCAGGACCTGCGGTTCGATGTTCAGGTTGGTTACGCCGTCGACCGAGTTCATGACGTCTTTCACAAGTTGCGCGTGTTGACGCAGTTGATCCAGGTCCGGCCCGTTGATTCGGACCACGATCGCTCCACTGGAACCGGTCAGCACTTCCTTGATGCGTTCGGTGAGGTACGTCAGCAGGTCACGCTTTAAGCCAGAATAACCGTCGACGGCCTCCTGGACTTTCGCCACAGTTTGGTCGTAGTCGGCGTCCGGGTCAATGCTGATCCATAGCTCCGTGAAGTGCGGACCGTAGACTTCGTCCGCCGCTTCGGCTCGCCCAATGTGGGAACCGAAATTGTTCACGCCTTCGATAGCCCGTAGTTCTTTGCTGGCCAGAATGGTGACTCGATTCATCGCCTCGACACCGATACCCGGCTTTTCGACGAAGTGCATCAGGAAGTCGGTCTCCTTAAACTTAGGCATCAGTTCTTCGCCCAGTTGCGGAACCGCGACGCCTGCTCCGACAAACACCAGTAGCACGAAGCCCGCGATCGGCAACGGATGTCGTACCAGTGGCGGCAGCACCCAGCGGTACAGCTTCTTCAGAACGACGGTGACCGGTGATTCTCGCTCTTTGCGACCCGCCATACGTGGCAACAGCATCAACGACAACGCCGGAGTCACCGTGAGCGCAACAAGCAGCGATGCCAGAATCGCGAGAATGTACGACGCGGCAAGTGGACGGAAGAACGAACCAGCCAGTCCTTCCAGAAAGAAGACGGGCACCAGCGTTAACACGACAATCAATGTGGCGTAGACGACAGCGCTGCGAACTTCGATCGACGCGTCGAAGACGACTTGCATGGCAGACTTCGGGTTGCCCGCTTCGTTGTTCAGTCGCAGTCGCCTCAGGATATTTTCAACGTCGATGATGGCGTCATCCACTACCTCGCCCAGAGCGATAATCAGCCCGGCCAGTACCATCGTGTTAATCGTGCCGCCTCGCCAGTACAAAACCATCACGGCCGCCACCAGTGACAGCGGAATGGCCACTGAACTAATCAGGGCCGCTCGCCAGTTGAATAGAAACAGAGCCAGAATCACGATCACGAGCACACAGCCGATGATCAGCGAATGAGTCAGATTCTCCATCGCGCGTTCGATAAACGTCGCTGGGCGAAAGATCGTGGTGTCAAAGTTGACGCCATCCATGGCCGGACGAAGTTCTTCCATCGCAGCTTCGACGCCTTTGGTGACGTCCAGCGTGTTGGCCCACGGCTGTTTCTCCACGATCAGCAGAATGCCGGGAACGTCGTTGATGATCGCGTCACCGATTGGCGGGGGACTGCCAACTTTGACTTCGGCCACTTCGCCGAGACGGATGGGAGTGTTATTGCGAAACGCGACGATGGTCTCGGCGAGCTTTTCCGGCGTGTCGACGGACTGAGCGTGTCGCAGTGCGATTCGCTGGTTAGGTGTATCGATGAATCCTCCGGATGTCGGCTGCACGGACTTTGTGACCGACAGCATTACGGTATTCAGATCAACGTTGTTGGCCTTCAGGCGATCCGGATTGACGAGTACCTGAAACTGCTTGTCGTAGTCTCCCCAGATCGCAACGTTGGCAACGCCTGGAATCGACATCAGTCGCGGGCGAATTGTCCATTTGCACAGGACTGTCATGTCCATCTGCGAATGAGTGTCCGACCACAATCCGATCTTCATGGCTCGGCTGAGCGACGACAACGGCGGCAGAATTACCGGCTGATTCACGACCTTTGGTAGCCGCGATGCGGCCTGGGTCAGTCGTTCCTGAACAAGGTTTCGGGCAGTAATGAGATCGCTGCCGCGTTCGAAATACAATTGAATCGACGAAAGGCCCAGCACCGACTTCGACCGTACATGATCGACGAACGGAATGCCGTTCAGCGAGTTTTCAATCGGTACGGTGACCAGACTGTCGACTTCTTCAGTGGACAGGCCGGGAGCTTCAGTTTGAATTTCAACTCGCGGCGGAGCGAATTCGGGGAATACATCCAGCGGGACATCGTCCGCGGTGCGTACGCCAACGACGATCAACGCGATCGCGGCGGCGACGACGATGACACGGAAACGCAACGCGAAATGGACCAATCCGTTCATGCGTGAACCCCGCAGTGAACACCGAGTGTCCCATGGATAAAACCACCATCCACAAAAATATTTCCTAAACCGAGTGCCATTGGGCTAACGCCCACGGCTATATGCTGCCGTCGCTTCGCGACTGTGTTGGCGGAAAGCACTCGCCGTTTCTTATGAGCCTCGATCATTTGCCAGCTCCGAATTCGGTGCCAAACAATTCTGCGGCACCGTCGACAACGACTGGCGTTCCGACATCGGGGCCAAGAGTCAAGACTGCCAGTTCATCAGTGGTGAATGCGACAGCCACGCGTTCGCGGCGGAATTCCGTTTCGCCGGACTTTACGTACACCCAACCGGTGCCGTAGATGTCTCGAATTACGGCGGCTCGCGGGACGACCAGCGATTCTGTTTCACCTTTCAGCGGCACCTGCACAGTCACTCGTTCACCAGGACGAAATCGCGACTCAGCGTTGTCCACTTCGTAGTATAAATCAATCGACGCGGATAACGCGTTCGCCGTCGGCGGGGCGGTGATCGGCTGGGCAGGAACGCTGTCGCCGGAATTCGATAGCCCGCTGGCGGAAGCCTTGAGCGATGCGTCAATCTCATCGACCAGTCCGGCATACACGGGAACGCGGATCCACATTTTCCGCAGGTCGACAATTTCGAACAACGGGGCTCCAGCGTTGACAACCTGACCAACCTGAGCGTTGACGATTTGGATGATACCATCGTGAGGACAGGTGATCGGCAAGACGCTCGCCTTGCCAGCTTTAGCATCCAGCGTTAATTCATCCAGCAATGTTTTGCGTTCCTGAGCTGCCTTGAATGCCTGCGTGGCGATGTTCAGTGCGGCTTCTGCTTCGTCGAACTGACGACGGCTTCCGGCGCGATCTTCGAGCAATTGTCGGGCTCGTGCGACAGCGATTTCGCCGGCTTCGACTTGCGCCTGAGCCTGCTGCATGTCGCCGTCTGCCTGGATCTGCGAAGACACCAGCGTCGCCTTCGCGTTCGCCATGGCGACCCGTTCGACAGCATTCGGGACGTCGCGTTCCGGCGGCAGCATCGGCGTTAGGTTCAGCAAGGGCTGATTCAAAGTGACTCGCTGACCGGCAACGGGTAACGGAGTATCGCCGACCTGCAACAGCGTTCCGGTTAACGGTGCCGTCACAGGAATTCGCTGTCCATCAGGAATCATCAGGTCGCCGCCGAGTAGACGCGTTCGAGGCACCGATCGCATCTCTGCGGGTTGCGTAGTGATATTCAATCGCTCGACCGCCTTCGGTGTCAACACGATACGGTAAATATCCACCTCGCTTGGGTGAGCTTCCACCCTCGCAGGCTTTTCTGACTTCTCAGCTTTCGGTTTGTCGGATTTCAAACAGCCGGCGGTGCCCATGAGAATCGCCAGCAGGATTGTGGCGAAGCCGAGAGACGACCGGCCAGAGTCCAGAGTTGTCGCGCGACTGCCTGACTCTGGACTCTGGGCCCTAAACTCTGGACTCTTCACTGGTTCTGGACTCTCGTCTCTAAACTCTGGACTCATTTCCGCCATCCCGTCGTTACTGCTCCGCCAAAGCTCACCGGCAAAGTCTTCTCGCTGCTGAGGTATGACGACTCTGCCGTCATCGCGTCAAGCTGGTCGGCGATCTTCCGTAGCTTCAGTCCAATTCGCTCGTCCATGGTATCACCGCTAAACAGCGACGAACCATCCTGCGAAATAATGAGGATGTTAGGTTCTGAAGTGTCAAGGGACGAGTGTCCAGAGTCCAGAGGAAGCACAACGGGGACTGGCTCTGGAGTTTGGACACTCAACTCTGCACTCCTGACGTTCCGTCCTACGCTCCGGTCGAGATTTGCCTGAGCCTTCTGTAAATCGGCGACAAGCTGCAGTTCCTGGGTGCGAGCGTCCAGGAATTGACCTGTTGTCTGCAGCACCAGAAAATACGGAGCACCGCCGCCGGAATACGCTTTCGTCGCAAGTCGAACGGCTTCCTGAAGGGACGATAGCACGTCCGATCGCAGCAGCCTCAAATTGTCCGACGCCTGCTGTACCTGAGAATATGCGGTCTGCACCTCCATCACAACTTGATCTCGTACCGCGTTGTAGTTGTGCATCGCCTGATTGACGGACCAGTCGGCTGCCTGAATGCCGCCCTGATTGCGATCGAAGATGGGAATATCGAAACGGAAGCCGGGCCCAAAGTTGGTGTTGCCTGCTCCGCCGGCATTCGCATCCACAACCGCATCAAACTTCAACCATTGCCAGCGTGAAAGTTCGGCGCGGTGTTTGGCCGCTTCAAGAGCGAATGCGGCGGCTCGCAGATCGGGGCGAGACGTTGTCGCATCTGCGATCAGCGACTGCAATTCGTAGCCGGATGTCACGTCGTGAACATCATCCGCGATTGGGTGGATCGCAGTCGACCAGGTGCCGATGCCCATCAGCTGCTTCAGTCGTGCTTCTGCCTGAGCGACCGCATGCTGCAGTCCGGCTGCGTCTGCCCGAGCACGCAAAAAATCGATGCGAGCAGTCGTGGCTTCCAGTTCGCTGATGTCGCCTGCGTCGAGTTGCTTCTTCGTGAGGTCCGCGATGTTGCTGCGAACTTCCACCGCTTCATTGGCTAACGCGGCTCGGTCGACTGCAAATACGAGGTCCGCATGAGCCACTCGCGCATCGCGCACAAGATTCAAGCCATTCTGAACAAGTTCGTCTGCGACACGGCAGACTTCTCGTTCTGACATGTCGAGCCGAGTTTCTCGCAGAAATAACACATCAATGGGCAGAAACAAGGCCCATTCCAGTTGCTTGGTTCCTCCGGGAAGAAGGATTTGAAATTGCGGATTCTTCAGCAGCCCTGCCTGAGTAAGATCTCCCCGCGCTATTCCCAGCTGTGCGAGCGTTGCATTGAAAGCCGCGTTGTTCCACAGAGCAACGGCGACCGCTTCGTCGGCCGTGACACCGTCATCCAGCAGCACATCTTCCGGCACCGATGTCTCACCACATTGCGACGGTCCGAGCCCGCTGGCCGCGCGAGCCTGCAGCTGAGCATCAATCTGAGGTCGTCCAGGAGCGCAGCGCGTTGAGGCACAGCCGTTCAGGACCGTCAACAGCAGTAGGCATAGCACGCCCGTCCACACAGTGGAAGCGGCGGATTCGATTTTCGTCTGCCGACTGTGGTGCATGGGGAATTCGTCTAAAGGAATTGAGTGAAGTGTTTTCCTGGTGTGCAACGACTGCGATCTTCGGTGCGATCCTGATCAGACGTATCGACGTCAAAACAGGCATTTTGCGTTAAAATGTTCTCATACAACTTATCGCACCAATGGTTACTTACGGCCATTGAGTACACATCGCACAACCGATACAAACCGACCGCTGTCGGCCCTGGAAGACTGTTGAATTAGCCCCACTGAGCTTGCCTCGGACCGCTTGGGCAGGCTGTATGGCCAACTGTGTTAAACCTCAAATTTGCTGCAACCAATAGAGATGGTAGCAAGCGTGCGACCGTCATCACCCGGACGATACGAAAACCAGTAGGCGCCTGCACCACGGAACGGCCCTGTCGGAGATTTCTGGTTTTCACCAGAACCATCGGAAACTCCCTGAGATTTCCGCTGGTTGATGCAAGCACGAAGGATCGGCATATGTCATTGGAAGCCACAAAACAATGCGTCTGTTCAGCAGGGATTTTCCTGTTCGTCCTGTTCGGATGCTCCTTGTGCAACGTGGCGTTTGCTGATGAACCGGCACTGTTCACTGACAATCACAGCGATCCTTTTTCGGTGATATTGACGCCGCATGATCCCGTCCCGGTCCCGCCGGTCGTATCCGATCCATTGGACGCCCGCTTCGCGGCGTTGGAGAGAGAACTCAGAGATCTCAAGGTATCCCTGAAAAACCCGAAGCCAGGTAAGCCTCCGGAAGTTGTCTATCCCACGGTAAAGATCACCGGCTTCTTCCAGGCCGACGCCGGATGGTTTCAGCAGGACGCCGCCAGCAGGACGCAGTTCGGTGATATTCAGGACGATCGCGGTTTCCGCAGAGCTCGTCTGGCGGCGGTGGGCAACGTATCTGAAACCGTCAGTTATCAATTGGAAATGGACTTCGCCTTCAATGGTCGCCCGTCGTTCATGGATGTTTGGCTGGACGTTGCAAAAGTTCCGGTCTTTGGCAACGTTCGTATCGGTCAATGGCGACAGCCGTTTGGCCTGGATGAATTGACCAGCGTGAAGGAACTCACATTTCTGGAACGACCGCTGATGTTTGGCATGGCACCATTCCGTCAGTTCGGCGTCGGATTCCACGATACGTCCGACGACAAAAACGCCACCTGGGCGGGATCGATCTTCGGCACGGCGACCGACCCGTTTGGTAACAGCATTGGTGATCGAGGTTACGGCGGTGCAGCTCGCGTGACGAAAGTGCTTTTGGAAGATCCGTGCAGCGACTTCCTGGTTCATCTGGGCGGCGGCTACAGTTACATCGCAACGCCGAACAGCCAAATTCAATATCGCAACGTGCCGGAATATGGCGGCCCGTTTGATGGTCCCACCGGTATCGCCGGAACGGTTCCGTTCTTCGTCGACACCACACCAATCGCGGCTGAGAACGCGAACCTGTTCAATGTCGAGCTGGCGGGTACGTGGGGACCGGTGCACGCGCAGTCGGAATTCCGATATTCGGTCGTCAATACAAACAGCGGCAACAATGCAGGCTTTCCGGCCTTCTATGTTCAGACAGGCTGGATTCTGACCGGCGAACATCGACCGTATAACAAAGCCAACGCGACTCTGGGACGTATCAAGCCCGATCATCCGATCGGTACTCGCTGCGGCGGTGGAGCCGTGGAGCTAGCGTTCCGTTATTCCTGGATTGACCTCAACGACAGCGGTATCACCGGGGGCGAACTTTCGGATGTGACTTACGGCGTGAATTGGTATCTGAACAACTTCACCAAGCTGCAGTTCAACTACATCAACGCCGATCTGAACCGAGCTCCCGTCGGCAGCAGCGCGACCGACATCTTCGCGCTCCGCGCCCAGCTGGACTTCTGATCAATGTGTGCCGGAAGTCGCTACCAGTGTCCGTGTCGACTACAGGTCTTTTTTATCCTGCGAACCGCGGCGTGTCCGAGCAGCTGTTGATGCGTGGTTCGAAAATCGGCAGCGTCGTAAAGCACCCTTTTTTGCAGACACTTTCAGACAACCGAGGACGGGCAAAGAAATGCGCGCCCCGCTGCTTTCTCTAAGTCACCTGGATCGATCAATCGGGGTGTTGTCTCTACGCTTCTGATAAGGGACAGCAGCTGTGCCGGATCCGCGAAATCCGCAGAGCACTTCCGGAGCCGGCGTTTTGATTTCGCGCAGGTAGATCCGCGATTCGCAACGGTACGACTCTGTTGTCTTCGCCATACGTGAATTCCGTATCGGAGAAGCTCACCTTGCCCTCAGTCTTAAGAGGATCGTAGCCTGCCGTCTGTCCGTAAGCCATCTGGCCGAGCAGAATGATGAGTAGCGTGCTGACAATTCTCCGTGGTTCAACTTCAAATCCGCTTTCTGAGTGGTGGATTCGTAGCGAATGAAGCATCCGGGTGGCTTCGTCTGCGGCAAGGCGATTGGTGTGTCTTTCAACAATGATTCAATGGCGTCACGCATGTCGTGTTGCGTGGCAGTCTGACGTTCCATTCCATAACCGACATGGAGATCGTTGATCAAACCCCGGTAGCGGATTGTGCCCTGCCGGTCGATCTCGATTACTTCGGGCGCCGCTTTGGCCATTGTCAGCCGACCGACTTCCTGCAGCGTGGGTTGAAATGAATTCGCAATCGGGCAATCCGCTGAGACGAAGATCAACGCAAGGGCTTTCGTTGCATCATCTTCGAACGGGGCGTGAGCAGCTCCACTGACGTCGGCAAGACGAATCTCTGCGAGTTGAGCGGCTCTCTTAGTCTTCGCGCTGCGTTGACCATCAGCGGCTGGGCGACTTGCGAACGGCGAAAAGCCAAGCAGCAGCAGAGCCACGAGCACTTCGCAATCGAAACAGTGACTGGGTCCCCAGCTTCGCGTATGCTCGCCTTTCGCTCTGCGAAAGAAAGCCAGATAACAACACGAAGCACGCGTAGGTGAATGACTGGCGCACAGCATTCACTCGCAGGCGCTCCGTTCACAACCTCTCCGCGAACGCCTGTGATGTCTCTTTTGCGGAGCGAAATGAGACAAAAGTAGCGGTGATGCCCCTCTGACCGTCCATTTTTGTGGGTGAGACGCCTTCTGCCAGCTAATTCCTGTTGTCAATGTAGGGAACATGAGTGTTTTGACGGCTCTCGGTTGAAGAACTGTCAACGTGCCAATAATGTTCAGCTGTTACGGGCTAATTCTTTGCCCAAACACCCCTACCTCACACGGAGAATTTAAAATGAAACACTTGCTCTCAACCCTACTCGTGCTCGCACTGATGGCGTATGTAGCCCCATCTGACGCGGTAGCCGGTCGACACTCTTCGTGCGGCGGCGACTGCTCAAGTTCTTGTGGTAGCTCTTACAGCTTCACAAGCTGTTCAGCTCCAGCACCATCTTGCTGTTCAGCTCCAGCACCAACCTGCTGTTCAGCTCCAGCACCAACTTGCTGTTCAGCTCCAGCACCAACTTGCTGTCAGTCTTCATGCCATCAGGTCAAGCACCGCACTATTCGCTGCAAGACCGTTCGCACTCGTCGCAGCAGATGCCGCTAAGCTTCTCGAAGAGCAAACTGCTCTTCATCATGGGGGACTGCTTCAAGTATTCCCCGGAGTAGCACCAAAAACATAAAAGGCCCGAAGTCGGTTTCATCGATTTCGGGTCCTTCTTGTTGTTGGTGGCCACTGATCACGCACCGCGGTGGATCGGCAGTCTTCGGTGAAACATCCGGATCTGACGTCTAAGAACCCCTGGCAGAACCGGCATGAGCCGCGACGTTTGGGTTGCGACGACAGCAGCCAATCTGCGGCGTCTTCGCTCCGCGGCGACGGAGGTTCTGTTAGGGGTTCTTAGTAGTTTAGAGAAAACGTTCTTGAAACGCTGAATGGCCGCTACTGATGTTCGCAACCGCAGGGGGCGCGGCGATTTCTAAGTTCTTTCTGCGTTGGAATCTGGTTCAAAGGCCGATAGCACGTCTTCCCACGACGATTTGGTGAATTTCCCAGGCCCGGACTTAACTTCATGCCGGTTCGCTGAGACAATGTTGGTCTCAGGAAATACGTCGGCTGAGTTGGCTCGTCTGGAGCTGTCTCAGTCGTTTTCTTTTTGGTCCCCGAACTTCCACGATCAGACTATGCCAAGGCACCTGATATCACTCTACGATCTGACGCCGGACGAGCTGCAGTCCATTCTGGCCATAGCTGCAGACCTGAAGGCCAGATACAAGGCTGGCGACCGTCCTCAATTGCTGCCCGGCCGGATTCTTGCGCAGATGTTCGAGAAGCCGTCGCTGCGCACGAGGAACAGCTTCGAAGCCGCGTTCGCTAATCTCGGCGGATCAGGGATCTTTCTGACAACAGCTGAAGCGGGGCTGAACGGTCGAGAATCCATTCACGATGTGGCGACTGTTCTAAGTTCCTACAGCGATGTGATCACCATGCGAACGTTTTCGCATCAACTGATCGAAGACTTCGCGAAGTCCAGCAGCTGTCCCGTCATCAACGCTCTGTCCGATGATCGGCATCCCTGCCAGGCACTCACAGACCTGTTGACGATCAAGGAATCGCGCGGTCATCTCGCTGGAACTCATCTGGTGTTTGTTGGAGATGGCAACAATGTTTCGATGTCGCTGGCAATAGCTTCCGCGATGACCGGCATGAAATTCACCCTCGCCGTTCCGAGTGGCTTTGAATTCTGCGGCGAGTTCCTGGCTGATCTGCGACGACGGTTTCCGGCGGCAGATGTACATCAGGTTCACGATCCTGCCGAAGCCGTTGCCTCAGCGGATTTCGTCTATACCGATGTCTGGGCCAGTATGGGCCAGGAGGAAGAATCGGAACGCCGCAAGCAGGCATTCGGTAAGTTCCAGGTCGATGGCACGTTGATGAAACAAGCGCCAAAGTCAGCCAGGTTCATGCATGATCTGCCCGCCAAACGTGGCCTGGAAGTGACCGACGATGTCATTGATGGGCAGCAGAGCATTGTGTTTCAGCAGGCTGAAAACCGCATGCACCTGGCCCGCGGATTGTTCGCGTGGCTGCTGTGTCCATCGTGAAATGTGCTGTGGAGCTGTTAGCCTGTCTGGTGTGCTCTGGAAAAAACGGCTGCAGAATTGACACCAGAAGAATCGTCTTTTCCGGATTCGGGCCCGCCCTGAGGAGACTCTGTCCAAGTGAATGCGTTCCTTCAATTTAAAGAAATGCCGTTTCCCATTCCGCCGGGAAATCTAATGCGCATCGGTTCCTCGGCAGAATGCGAAATTCGTCTGCCAGCAGATCCTTACCTAAGCCGCCGACATTGCTCTGTTTCGTTTGTGGAGAACGAGCTCACAATTGTCGATCTGAGAAGTTCCCATGGGACAATGGTTAACGGAACGCTTCTGCAGGCAGGCCCGTGGACACTGCAGGACGGTGATCAGATTATGGTTGGTCAGACAGAACTGACCGTTGTCGTTCGTCCATAGGGCGGATCGATCGCGCCACTGCTGATTTAATTTGGAAGTTTTCGGCCACGTCCAGAGCCCGGGGCTAACTACGCCTGCAGATTCGGGGGATTTCGATCTGCTATTGCTGTAAATCGAGGATCGAAAATACACTCGACGTGTTGGAACGAACGTCGACCTTGCCCGCGCCTGTTTTTCGCAACCATGAACCAGCACTTCCATAGTACCCTGCCCCACAAACCTCGACAGAAATCACATCGATTTTCTGTGCGGGCGTTCGTGTTGATCGGCCTGACTTCAATTTGCGGTTGTTTCTCTCCGATGCACACTCGGCTGCCTACCTTCTACACGGGATATCCGCAGTCTGAAGGAATGGCCTTTCAGCAACAGGATCCGTTTCCTGATCCAGACATTGGTCCGGACATGCAGTCTCGACCGCTGGGTTTTGTTCAACCGCGCACTCCGGAACGCAAAGCAGCCGAACAGCGATTGTTTCAGGGACTGCCATCAGTGCCGGAATATATCCCCAACGGTTATCCACGCGGCGGACTGAGTGCTCCGCAAACTGTGAACTGAGCGTGTGGATATCTGCCGTCGACGGAGTGCGGAGTGACGGCACTGTCGGCGTTCTGACGAACGCAGCTACAAACTTC
>CALFOL010000315.1 GCA_937919915.1 uncultured Planctomycetaceae bacterium | reverse complement strand
ATATAAGCGAATGCTTACACAGGCCGTTCCAGAAACACGTCAACAAGGGCCACGTCGACCACGTCCGGCCCCAGATCTTGAATCGCTTCCACGCGTTTGCGTTCTGTCGCTGCGGTCAGATCAGCGATTTCATCTTGAGCAACCCTGGTAATCGCTTTGTTACCGCGTTGATTCGCCTTCTGCAGTTTCCTGTACAACGGCTGCAATTCTTCCTGTGACTCTTTCGCCGCAGCTTGAACGATCTCTTCGTAGGCCTGGTCAGCGCGATTCAGTTTACGAAGCGTGCGCCGCGCCTTCAGATGCTGTTCTGTTAATACTTCCGGACGCCACGGAGGAAATGCTGAAGTCAACGTTTGCACACACTGAAAATATAAGTTCAGTTCGTCATCGATCCGTTCGGCGTCCGCTTCCGTCGGCGAAATAAACACTAACGAAACCGAAACCTGCTCACCTTCTTTACGGACATTCACCGTCGCGCCCTGCCGCTCAAATTGCCCGACCCATTGGTCTCGCAAAGCGTAATCCGGCGGAAGAGCCATCAGCAGCGTCTGCCCAAACACTCGCAGAATCGCTGATTCCGGAATCTCCTGGCTTGATTGTTCAAACGCCGCATAACATTCCTCGTCGCCCTGAAACGCAGCGATGATACACAGTTCGGCAGCGTTCATCGTTGCTTCGGCAGTCGCACCTGTGGCCACAACTGTCGTGCCACACTCGTAAACAGATTCCGGAGCATCCATCGCAATATTAAACAGATCACCCCACTGAGCCTGTTGGCCGATCGCCAGCACTACGAGCGTCACAAACGCAGCGAGAAAACTGCCGGCGTGGACGAACGACAACGCCAGCGTCCCGAACAGTCCTGGCGGTTTGGTGTTCAGCGACTGAAAGATGTCCAACGTAAACTGTGCCTTCAATTTATTGTTCAACCCAGCTGGCGGGAACTCCTGATCGATCTCGTCGATGATACGCGCAGCCGTCGACGACGGAATCGTCTGGTCATCCTGAGAAGCTGCCAGATGCTCAGACTTCAGCCGATGGACGATGCGTCCCGATCGCAGCACTGTCGGCAATCCGATCAACAGGACCACTCCCAACCCGATGAGAAACATATCACCGATCACAATGCTGATTCCCAACACCGCCAGCGCGGCTATCACGCGAAACACGACATCCACGCCATAGTGGCGCGAAAAGAACAGGCCATGAGCCACCCAGCCACCATCCAGCGGCAACAACGGAAGCAGATTCAGGGCGTTCAGAATCAACATCATCACGGCAACCTCGGTCGCCAGGTCACTGCCCTGGTATATCCCGACAACGCCAATCACAGCCCCAGTAAAATTCCTGGGACGGGCCCTGCCAAACTGACAACAACTTTTTTCCAGCCCGCGACGTTATAGTGAGCGCCCGTCACAGCGGCTCCGAACAGCGGAATAAAAAACATCTTCAGATTGCGATATCCAAAGATTTTCATGGCCAGGTAATGGCCCGCTTCGTGGAACAACAACACCGGCAGCAGAATCCACGTCGTCTTCCACGACCACCGTGCCTGGCCCAATCCCAGAAACACGGCTGCCGAAATCCCCAGCAAAACGATCGCACTCAACCAGCTGGATTTTCCGTTCTGTCGCTTCTCAATTGCTGCCATCACAGCAGCATGACGATCATTCGTTCGCGCTGGAGTGCTCGACTGTTGCGTAAAAGCTGCATGGACGGCTGCCTGATCGGCCGTGGACAACGGACGAAACACACCTCGCGCGACGTGAAAGCTGTTGCGGGCCAGATGCAATTCTTCAACCACCGTTTTCGCTGCGTCACGCGTGCTGGCGCGCTGTAAGAGACTGGCGCGGGTGTCCGTTGCCAGAGTTTCTCTGTGCGTGTCCCAGAGTTCCTCGATGTCCGCATTGACGTCGCGTCGCAGATCGACGGTTGGCGGACATTCCGTGTCCTGTTTGGTATTCGTGGTAACCAAAAACGTTCCGTCGGAAAACGTCGAAACGAATGAACAACGCAGGGTGGGCTTAGTTGTTGCCAGTGGAGACCGCCACACGTGACGCTGCAGCCACGCCACAGCGTCACCACTTTGATGCGGCACGGCCATCATGTGATATTCCGAGTTCTGTACCGGATCATCAATCTGGTAAATCACCGGGCTACGAAATCCTTCGTCCTTCAACACCATCGCAGCAGGCCCGAACACCGTTTGAATTTCCGGTGCGAGTTTTCGATAGGTCGACAGGAACGGCATCAGCGATGTCACGGCTGGATCTTCAGGAGACCCAGGCAGAGGGATTCGAAGCAACTTCAGCAGCCACGCCAGCAGTACCAGCGGATTCCGATTATGCCACCAGTGCTCACGAAGACTCAGACTCGGCGTATATGCCTTCTGAAAACGGTCGGCGGGAGGTTGTGTCGGCACCGCCCCCAGCCCGATGACAACCGCAGCCTCGACAGACTCGTCGGCGTTGATCTCGGCTTCGACGTATGCTTCCTCTTCAGCATCAAGGACAAGCGGAAGAGGCTCGCGACACTGCGGACACAGCATCTTCCGCTGCAGAATCTCGCGGTTCCTGATGTTCAGCGTCACGCCGCAGGAGGTACACTCAACACTAACTACCATGCCTGCCCTTTTTACAATCAACGCACAACGGGCGGATAAACCGTACCCCCGAGATTAGAACGACAAGACAGTTAAGAGCAAATGTTCTCGGGGTCTGGTTGATCGTCAGCCGAACGCGCTCAGCGTTAAGCGTTACCTGCTCCGAGGATAATCGCAATGCCAGCCGGTGCGAAAATTACTGCACTTTTGCGACAACGAGCCCGACGCTACCGCCGTCGGCTGACGTTTGCACCGGGGCAGCCGTCTGGTCTAACCATGTCCAGGTGTGTCAAAAGCAAACTTCAATTCCACGTGCTTTCGATCCAGCACGTTGCCATCAACTTCCGCATACGGATACACAAAGAAGTTCAACGGCGGTCTGCTTTGCTTTGGCTCCAGCACAAGGTCTCGCCCGGTGGAAAACGCGACTCGATCAGCCGTTACGTTTCCGAAATAGTACTCCTTCATTTCCGGATGCTTGTCGGCTTCGGAAATATCCACCGGCACCCAGCCTTTGCCGTCGACATGAAACCAACCCCAACAGTGATAGCCGCCAACGAGCCCCGACTGAACGTCCGGCGCAATCGGAAAGCCGATTTCAAATCGCGCGTGAATTCCCTTCGAACGCGCAAGCGATATGAACAGACTGTGAAAGTCAGTGCAGTTTCCGAATCGACTGTCGCACACCCATTCCGAATCACCCTGCCCCCAGCCTTCTCCATCTTTGCTGTATTTCACGTGGTCGTCCACAAGATCATAAATCGCTCGCGCCCTCTTGAGGGGATCCGGTGGCAGTGCAACACCGCCCAACAACGAAGTCGCTTTTCCGGTAATCGGCACCTTGTTGTTGGCTGTCAGAAACAAGTCACCTGGCAACGGCTCATCGCTGTCGAGTTCTTCAAGGCGAACTTCTTTTCGAGTGACTTCATAGGGAATTCGAAACGACGCTTCACCGGATTCGGGCACGGCAAAGTCGAAGTGCTGCATCTTGTTCGAATACCGTGCTTCGAACGTTTCTGTCGGGACCACAGGGGCGATCATTTCTCCCGGTTTGACGACTTGCCATTCATTCGTCTGGGGAACCGGCAGCCAGACTTTCAGCGGAGTTCCCGGCTGAAGCCCGTGCAGCCGGAAGTCATAGTGAAAGACAAAAGCCCGCGACGATGCCTTTGATTGCTGCCGCTTGATGCCTTCCTGCGTTGCGGCAATTACTTCGGCTGCCGCCAATTCAGTAAGCGATGGATCTGGCGCAGTCGCGGACGAACCGCAGCCAACCAAACTAATCATGAATGGCAGAGAAAAAAGAAGGGGAGTCTTCATGGCTGATTCGGATGTGTTTTTAATAGCGACTTGTTACATTTTCCGCGACAGATTCTCCGGAAGTCGTTTCGTCCAAAAATCTGTGGCCCATCAGTGTAATACACTGACTTGTGGCCGCGGGGCACACTTTACCATTAAAGAAAGCCGACTCCCGCGATCGAATACCGTTCACAACAATAAGTCAACTGCTCTAGTTCTGACAGATCATCATGGAGACCGCAATCGTGCTTCGCAACTTATCATTTT
>CALFOL010000314.1 GCA_937919915.1 uncultured Planctomycetaceae bacterium | reverse complement strand
GGTTCCTCCGAAAGAACATTCCGGGAGAGTCCTTTGGAACTTCGCAAACATCCACGTTGAAGCCTTCGTCCCTGAACCAGAATGGCCTGTACCTCCTGATGAGGTCCGAAAAGACGAAGCTGCCGCGCAAAAGTGGTGGGCTGCCTGGCAAGAGTCTGATGCGGGCAAAGTGAAAATGGCGGAAGTGTTTAAGCGTCAGGAGGAATCTCGAAACCTGCCGACGTTTTGGGTGAGCGCCGCGAAAGATGGCACATTTCAAATCGACGATATGCAGCCTGGTAAGTATGTACTGAAGGCATCGTTCGACGAACATTCGCCTGGGCAGTTACCACCGTTTCAATTCGAAGTGCCGAAACTTGCAGACGGCGATGTTGGCAAGTTACTCGACATCGGCAAATTGCAGATGGAGAAATGATGGTGGGGCCAGCCCGGAATCTCCTCGCCGCTGGCGTCGGGTTAAACGGTCGCGGCGGCTTCCAGCAGACGCTGCAGTTGCATCAATCAATATTTACGGTAGTTGACCGTCAGTGATTTCCGGCCTTTGACTTCCTCGATGTCCTGCAGCTTCAACACAATGAGTCGCTCGCTTCGGGAAGACAGCGTATCCTGTTGAAACAGCAATCGTCCGATTGTCCAGCTATCCTGAGCCTGATGCCCGATGACGACGGTTTCGTCAGTGTGCAGTTTGAGTTCAAACTGCTGCTCAAACAGCGGATGAATCCCCTGACGGTTGGACATTCTTTCGCCTTTGTCTGAAACACTGTAACGCGTCGTCATCGCACCATGGTGAATCTGCGGCAGAAAACGAATTACGACCCAGCCATCACCATACTCGATCGCTGTCATTTGCAACACACAATGAGCGTTTTCCAGTTCACCAACGTTGTGAAGTCCGGCGATGCGTCCTGCAGGAATAATTAGTGTTCCATCTGTGTTCGGCAGTTCGATGATAGAACTGCTACCCTCCGGAATCGCAAGGTGTGAACCAAAACTGGATGACGCCTGACCGGCCGTCATGCCATGGGCTGAATTTAGCTGCTGTGACTGCTGAACTCGCTCACCCTGCAGCAAACTGGACAAAGCCCACGGCAAAATTCCGCCGGACACACCGACCCGAATTCCGCTTTGATTTAGTCGCCGTCGATCTTCCGGCGACATCAAACCGCATTCGTCGAGCTCTCCCCAGGCAAGTTCGCGAAGGCGGCGATCTGTTGACAAGGCCGAGACGATCGAGGTATCCAATCGCACAATGCGACGCACTGGCGTGCCGTCTTCGAATTCCGCAAGCTGCGACGGCTTCAATGATTGCGTCTGGCTCAACAGATCGCTTTTCCCAGGAGCAAACAGCGCGCAGCCCGTGTTGCTCAGCATGCTGAGAACAACAACGATAGCGATATGGCAGCGTTTGATCATTGGCGAGCAAATGAGTTGATTTAGCGTTC
This sequence comes from uncultured Planctomycetaceae bacterium, assembly GCA_937919915.1. Lineage (GTDB taxonomy): Bacteria > Planctomycetota > Planctomycetia > Planctomycetales > Planctomycetaceae > Fuerstiella. Next base: position 1,165 of record CALFOL010000314.1, on the reverse strand, counting down.
GAACATGGACGGCCGCAGGTTCTCCGATTACGACAACCCATGCGGATCGGCGGCCGACAGCTACGTTCCAAGCTGAAAAAATACGTTAAAACTGCTATTTTGGTCAACGGCAGAGCAGCTTTGTGAACTGTCCATTTGCCATTGTTCTTCCATAATTCATTTAAGCGCAAGACAACATGCACAATTTGCCGGTACTTCGAATCGGAGAAGGACACGACACGCATCGCACCATTGGTGGCCGCCCATTGGTCCTTGGTGGAGTCGTGATTGACAGTCCGTTCGGCCTTGACGGACACAGTGACGCCGATGTCCTGCTGCACGCCATTATCGATGCATTGCTGGGAGCAACAGGCCGTGGAGACATTGGAGAGTGGTTCCCGAACACCTCAGCAGACTGGAAAGACGCTGATTCCGGCGTGTTATTGCAGCATGTTTGGAATGAAGCCTTAAATGACGGCTGGCAGTTACAGAACCTGGATTGTACGATTTCTGCCGAAAGACCTCGTTTGGGCACATGGAAACCAGCGATTCGTGAACGTGTTGCAGAGCTGCTCGGTGTGACTGCCGATCAGGTGAATGTAAAGGCGAAGTCAGGCGAAGCCGTCGGCCCCGTCGGACGCGGTGAAGCCATCACTGCTGATGCCGTGGTCCTGTTGGCTCGTTCGGCGAAAACTGATTGATCGTAGAGTTTGCGGATTGACTATCAGGCAAGTCACCACAAACCGGAATTTCATGCCCACACGGAAGTGATCAATGTCATTTGCGACAAACAGCAGTCACCTTGTGGTCCATCATGATCGCTATCTGGGCATCGATCCGGGCTTGAATCGCACAGGCTATGCCGTGATAGAACGCCGCGCCAGCGGCCCCTACCTCATCGAAGGCGGAATCCTGCTGTCAACTCAAAGCGCAACACTGCAGCATCGGGTTCAGGAACTTGCCCATGGATTGCAGGAAGTCATCGAGGAACTGCGGCCGGAAGTCGCTGCCATCGAAGAAGTGTTCTCACACGTGCAGAACCCGAAGACCGCCATCCTGATGGCTCACGCACGTGGAGGAATTCTGCTGACACTGGCCAATGCAAAGATCACGACCGTCAACTACGCACCAACTCAGATCAAACGACTGCTCACAGGCAGTGGCAAAGCTTCCAAAGAACAAATCC
>CALFOL010000313.1 GCA_937919915.1 uncultured Planctomycetaceae bacterium | reverse complement strand
TTCGATGCGTCAGCGGATGGCGAATTGCAAGACGTTTTTCTCCTACGCGGAGAGTGAAGAACTGATTGAATACAATCCGTTTCGTAATCAGGTGAGCAACACGCAGGACAACGAAGACGGCAAGATGGTGATCTCCAGATCTGTTATCGACGAAGTGATCGCCGCAGCTCCGAACGCTGACTGGAAACTGCTGATCGCTCTGTGGCGATACACTGGGCTACGCAAGATGGAGCCACTAGAGCTGACGTGGGAAGATGTATTATGGGAAGAGGGCAAGTGCAGGTTCGGCCCACGAAGACTCGACATCACCGTCGACGGCGGATGCGTGAAGTCCCTATTCGCGATGTTGAGACGTATCTTCGAGCAGTGCAGGCAGAAACTCAGGCCACTTCTGGACCAGTGATTTCTCGCTACGCACCGACAATGTCGAACTTCCACAAACCGTTCGAATACATCAGCCGTCAGGCGGGGCATGAGCCGCGGCCGAACCTCATCAAGAACCTGCGACTGAGCTGCGAGAACGATTGGCTGGATCGTCGTGAAGCACCTCACCATGTCATTGCTGCGTGGATTGGCCACAGTGTCGAAGTGCAGAAGAGCGACTACGCCATTGTGTCCGAGGGGCACTTCGGGCAGTTCAACAGTCGACCCCAACACAACCCGACAAAAAAAGCCTCAATTAGAGCCTCACTTTTCAGCAGCAAAAAAGCACGATATCAATAAAAAAGCACGGTCAAAGACCGTGCTTCAATGCTCTGGAGAGGACTCGAACCTCCACGGGATTAGATCCCACCAGCCCCTCAAGCTGGCGTGTCTACCAATTCCACCACCAGAGCAATGTTTCTTGTTGTGATGTGTCCGCCTTTTGCAAACCAGACACAACGCTTGTCAGTCGGGCACTGGAAAAAACGGTGCGTTCGGACAAGTGGCGGAAGAATAACAGCCCCCATATGGCTGGTTCAAGCATTTCAGCCAACTCACTCCGGAATCCGCCGTTTCCAGCCATTGCAGACGACAAAACCGCCGTCAGCATCCTGCGAAGCTTGCAAACACGAAGCGCCAGCGAGTGAACTCGTGGAAATGCGGGAGATTCATGTGTGGCGCCGAGCGCCGCTATGTTCCGCGGTGAAGCGATTGCGAAGTCCACCGTCTGACGGCGGTCCCCGCGCCGAACCAGCGAATTTGCAGCGAACCAGACGCCCTGCCCGCCTGCTCTCGGGCCATTGTGAACTGCCGACGGTTCACCGGCAAAAACGGCCAGAACGTCAACCTCAGCCTTTCCCCAGATACCCTGTTCCATTAGATTACCGCAAGCTAACAGAGGTGGAGAGTTTGGTTTACGGCAAAATATGCCGCTAGCAATCACCGGAAACGGTGCCTGTTCACCTCACCAAGTGGGTAGTTTCACGGTTCGAAATGAGTCGAGCTGTGGAGTTGTTACGACTTTCGTAGCGACGAAATTTCTGTAGGCTCTTTGCGGAAGGGATTCTCAATTATGCCCTTTGAACCTCAACGGTTTATTCATGCTTCCAACGTCCGACTGGACGTTCCTGTGAGTGTTCACATGTCAGAACAACTCACCGATGAACTCCGGCACGCGCTGGAAGACGCGACGTTAACAGCCTTCGATTTCGTCATCGACACCTGCATCGCGAAAAGCATCGATTACCTGCTGTTGTCCGGGAACGTATTTCTGGAAGCCGATCGTAGTCTGCGCGCGAGATTGACGTTGCTCAACGGTTTTCGTCGTCTGCACGCCAAACAGATTCCCGTGTTTGTATTGCCCGGAGATGCCGATCCGCCGGAAGCCTGGCGCTCGATTCCTGAAATGCCGGACAACGTCACCGTCTGCTTTAGTTCTCATCCGGAACCGGACTATCTGGAACGTAACGGCCGCATCATCACAACGGTTTCCGCATCGATGTGGTACGGCGAAACAGACTCACTCGGGATCCGCGTGATTGGTCGTGGCGATGATGGAGTCGATCCGTTTCGGATCGGGATCGTCAGTCGGGCCAAGTATGACGAGTCGCGTCGCATGGCAGCGCTGACCGCATCGACGGATGACGACTTTCTGAACCTGGGCGGGGAAGAAGAACACGAAGACGATGCGGAAGATAACCCGCTGTCGCTGCAGGGCGTACCAATTGCCGGAGAAACCACGGCCGAATACGAAGCCGGGTTTCGTAACTACATCGACAATCTGATGCGTGAAGGTCGGCTGAATTATGTCGCCTACATGGGGGAACTGGATCGTCTGACGATCACGCTGGAATCCGGAAAAGTCCATTGCTCCGGCACAACGCAGCCTCGAAACCAATTGGAAGCCGACTGTGGATTGTGCTCTTTGGTGCACGTCGACACAGCAGGGAAAATCAGCATTGATGCGTTGAACACCAGTGCGGTGGACTGGAAAAATATTGATCTGCGTGTCGAATCCGACGCCACGCTGAATCGTTCGCTCGAGCAAATGAAGCAACTGCTGCTGCTGCAGGCTCGGAGCCATTCGGATCGCGTCTGGGCCATACGCTGGACAGTTCGCGGACCATTGCCGGTGCTGCAGAACTTCATCGAAGACGACCTGGAACTGGCCGTGGCGGTTGAACTGGAAGAATTGGAATCCGAGGGGCGGCACATTCGTCTGGTTCATGAAATTCGCACTTTGCCGGACCCGTGGGAGGTTCCTGATAAAGCATCTCTCGGTCAGCAATACGCCGATCTGATCACTGAAGATGCCATCGTCTCACGCCGTAAGTTGATGAACTATGTGCGTCGCGAAAAACACCTTTCCGAAGGTTGGAGACAGCGGTTCGAAGCGTTGGTGGCTGGCGTCGACAGAGAGCGGATTCTCTCCAGAATGCGAGTCGACGGGGCGAACTGGTTCGTGGCAGACGCTCAGGAACTGCTGCCCGATCTGGACGACTTTGATGAGGACATTCTGAAGGACGAAGAGGTTCCGGAATTTGGACTCAGTGATGATGAAGGTGGTTCCGAGATGTTGCTCAACGCTGACGTTG
>CALFOL010000312.1 GCA_937919915.1 uncultured Planctomycetaceae bacterium | reverse complement strand
CTTAGTTCAGGGAAATGCCGAAGCCGGAAGTTTCAGGTTGTGGCTGCAGCACCTCAAGTGCTGACAGAGCCGATTCCACCGACTGTGTTGGTTACGACGACTGTTTGCCAGTGTCGCAGATCGTCAGTCCGGTCAAAGCGGACGTCTGGGGGAACGGAAGGATGGCCAGATCTCTAAGGCAATGAACAGCGGAAAGATCTAGAGCAGTTTACTTATTGTTGCGAACGGTACTCGCTCGCGGGAGCAGGCTTGCTTCGATCGAAACGCGTGCCCGTGGCCACAAGTCAGCGTAATACGCTGTAATCGGTGGGGATCCGGGGATCCCCACATGGTCACGAAGATGCTGCAACCGCCCACCCAACGGTTGATCTACGTGCTCTTGGGCATCATATCGCACTTCTTCATTTTGTTGTACAGCGTCACACGACTGATCCCCAACTGGTTGGCGGTTCGTGTCCGACTAAAACCGTTCGACAGCAACGCCTGTTGAATGATATCTTTTTCAGTGACTTCGATGCGGTTACCCAGTGACGTCGCACGACTGGCTGCCTGGATCGCTCTCACGGCAGGATCGTTACCCGGCCCCGGCGATAATGTTCGGCGGCAGCGTATCGACGGATAGTTCTCCGTCCTTGCAATAGATCACGGCACTCCGAATCGCGTTTTCCATTTCGCGCACGTTGCCTGGCCATGGATAACTGACCAGCCGATCAACGAACTCATCTGTGATGTTCACCACATCGATTTTATGACTGGCTGCATGCAGATGTACAAAATATCGCACCAGCGGTTCCACGTCTGGCAGACGTTGACGTAGTGGCGGAATGCTGAAGGTGCGTGTGTTCAGACGATAGTAGAGGTCCGGCCGAAATCGTCCCTGTTCGACCAATGGCTGCAGCTCAAGATTACTGGCCGCAATGATCCGCGCTTCGACCTGCATCGTTTCGTTGGAACCCACCGGTTCGAACAACCCCCGCTCGATCACACGCAGCAGTTTGACCTGCTGTTCTGGCGACAAGGCATCGATTTCGTCCAGAAGAATCGTGCCGCGGCCCGCAGCGACAAACTTTCCCTGCTTGTCGGCATGAGCACTTGTGAAGGCCCCTTTTACGTGACCGAACAGTTCACTTTCGATCAGGTCTCGCGGCAACGCTCCGCAAGCGACCGTCAGAAATGGTTCCTTGCGACGCTCCGAGCTTTCATGAATCAGGCGTGCCAGATGCGTTTTCCCCGACCCGGTTTCTCCGATCAGCAGGATCGTGACATCGTGGCGAGCAGCAACGTCCAGTCGTTCCAGCATTTGCCGCAATGCGGGCGTTCGCGTGCGGTAACGCTGCACGATAGACGTTGATTCGACCCGCCTTGTTTCGTCAATGGCCGAATCCCTGTTTGGAAAATTGTTGTTTAAAGCAGCAGCCAGGCCGTCAACCTGAGTTCTCAACCGCCGCAGTGACGGCGTCGAATCCTGCTCGGCCTGGTTCTAATTCAACGTGCGTCACTCGGGACGAAATTTGCTCCGGAATTCGCGATGGCTGCAGACCTCCGGATTGCGTCACAACAACGAGTTCCGTTTGCGGCGAGTTGTGGCACAGCGCCCATGAACGGTCCAGTTGCTGCCCCGTTGCATTCCTGAGATCCAGAAGTGCAACATCGGGGTGGTGGAGTTGAATCATCTGAGCGGCTTCATTGATCGAATAACATTCCATCAATCGAAAGCGTCCTGCCAGTTGCCCTGCGACACTTCGCAAAAATCCTGGCTGCCCACTGCATAATACGATAATTCTGGCCGCGTCCATCGGGGATCCCTGTCCATTCGTGACCGTCCCGACTCTTCACAACAACATGTCGCGCAAACAAAGCGCGAAACAGTACAGGTCTTTTCTTTACAAAATGGATGCCGGTTTGAGCGTATTAGCGTTCAGGGTTTGAAACACAGTATTTCCGCGGTCTATCGCAGGGACGACCGTCTCCCAAACGCAACGCGCGTGGTGTTTCGACAACGGATGGCAGTGAACGCAACGGGCCGCCGCGCCTGCGACTACTCCAGGATTCCCGCACCCAGCTTGAACGCACTCAGCACACCGGTGATCAGAAAACCCAGGCCGCCGAATGACCGCAGGCTGAAGAAGGCCAGCCCAATCGGATACAGGATTCCGATACCCTCCGCCAACTGCTCACCCACTTCTCCCATCGCCTCATAGGACTTCCGGATTTCCTCTTCAGTCGTCTTCTTAAGAGCTAACTTCTGGTCCGGCGAATTCGCATCCCAGCGACTCTTGGCTTCAGCCCACACCTCGGGAAGATAATCCGACGAATAATCGTACTCGTCGAAGTCATCAAAATCACCTTCTTCATAGAAAGCTTTCATCTGGGCTTCCGTGATTTTCCCGGCTTCCAGCCATTCCTCGTCCACTTCGTCCGCAATCCCGCCGATCATTGCGTCATCCGTCGTTGCGTCCGCAAGTTCATCTTCGACCGACCAAGTGTTGTCGTCGAGGAAAATATTGCCCGCTACAGCGAACGCGCCCACCTTGCCGCCCATGATGGCACCGAGCCCGATGAATGCCGCCAGCAGACCGGGGCCCCACCCTTGACTCTTTCCCGCCGCAAACCTGACCGCACCGCCGACCATCGAGCCTGTGACCAAGGCCATTAGCGCAATCAGCAATGCAAAACGGCTATAGCCGACCAACGTTGTCAGTCCGATGGCGACTAGCGCAGATGCACAGCCACACAGGATCCAGCCAAACACTCCCAATCCCTGAATCGAATCCTGCAAACCGCCGCCCGAGGACTTCTGACTCTTCTTGCCCTTCTTTGCGGATGCTTTCTTCTTTTTCTTAGCAGACGGCAGGCTCTTACCGCCACCACCGTCTGAATAGCCATCATCGAAGCCGTCGTCTCCGTAGTCATCGCCGAAATCGTCGTCATCGTAAGCGACGTCATCGTAGAATTCCTCTTTCGGAGGGGCCTTCTTTTTTCGCTTCAGCGGTGCCGAAGCCAGCGCCTTTGCGGGCGCGGCAGCTGCTGTCTTCTTTGGCCGTACTTCCGCCTTCTGTGGTGCAGCTGCCGGCGGAGCAGAGCGTCGTTCGGCTTCACAGGTGGTGACGGTAAAGCCGAGGGCTTTTTAGTTACTGCGGACGGCGCAACGGGGGGCCTTCTTTGGAGCGTCAGGTCCCGCTGACTTCGCCGCGCCACCAATCCTGAACGCCGTGGCACACTTTGGGCATTTGACCGCTTTACCAGCGACATCGCCCATCAGCTTCAGCTTACTCGCACATTTCGGGCAGGCCACAACTGTCTCGGCCATCTGCAATCCCTTCCAGGTCTACTCAACACATACGGTCAGGATTCGATGCGACACTTCGGAAGTCCCGTCTTCAGAGTCCGCAAGCCGTCCGGGGTCAAGTGCGTATCAGCCAGGCAGAGGGTTTCCAGTTTCTTCAGCTTCTTCAACTTGGGTACACCCTTATCAGTGATGTAGCAACCGCGCAAACTGAGAGTGTTCATTTCAATAAACGGTGTCAGAAAGCCGAGCCCCTTGTCAGTGACTTCTGTTTCGTTCAGTTCAAGCCACTGCAGATCGGCCATGCCTTCCAGGTGTTGCAGCCCCTCGTCAGTCACTTTGGTACCACGCAACCACAAGCGGCAAATCTTCTTCAGCCCCTTCAGATGCTTCAGGCCAGCATCGGTGATCGGTATGTCTCTCAGCAGCAGCACTTCCAGCTTTTTCAGCTTTTTCAAATACACCAGCCCAGCGTCCGTGATCTCAGTCCCAGTCAGTCCGAGAGTGTGCAGTTTGGAGAGCGTCGCAAGGGATTCCAAACCATCGTCAGAGATTGACGTGTTGGCCAGATACAATTCTTCCAGACCTGACAGGTTGCTGAGATGAGGCAAACCGGCATTCGTGATCTTACTCTTGGAGAGTACCAGGGTTTGAAGCTCGGTAAGCGTTTTTAAGTGTGCGAAGCCCTTATCAGTCAGCATTGTGCCCG
>CALFOL010000311.1 GCA_937919915.1 uncultured Planctomycetaceae bacterium | reverse complement strand
AATGCAGCAGACGGGGGCGAAGCTGGTATGGGCCAGCACAACACCGATTCCTGATGTCGCCGACAAGTACACCGCCGAATCGATTATCGAGCGCAACGCAGCCGCCGCTGAAGTGATGCAACGACACGCAGTCGCCATTGATGATCTCTTCACAGCAATCACGCCGCGACTGGCCGAATTGCAGAACCCCAATGACGTCCACTTTACTGGGCCGGGAAATGAATTTCTGGGTGAGCAGGTAGCGGCGTATCTCAAATCAATGATTCCGATTGTGTCCGAACCAGGAAAGTGACGACAAGAAAATGGGCGACAGAAAAGTGAAATGCACGCTTACACTTTTCATTGCTGTGATACTTCTGCAGTACACAGCGTTTGCTGCTGACAAAACACCTCAGAGCGTGGCCGAGATCTGGTCCGATTTCGATCCTCATGTAGAACCGCTGGAGGTCGTTGTGCGGTAGCTTCCCGGAGTGATTCCTAAGTGCTGTCTGAAATTGCGGCAAAGACTGTGTGCAGTTTGAAATCCGGCTTGCTCCGCGACTTCCGTGACCGTTAAATCGGTTTCTCGCAGCATCGACATGGCGCGTTGCAAACGCACGCGTCGGAGTTCTTCCATTGGGGCGCGGACAAAGTGCTCGCGAAAGGCCTTTTCCAACCCGCTCCGCGAGATGTCAACATGCGCCGTCACATCGACCATCCGTATCGGTTTGTGTGCATGGTCGTGAATAAAACGAAGGGCAGCGGCGACTGCGGAGTGCTCAACCGCTAGACCATCAGAACTACGGCGACGGACAATCCCGATGGGAGCTATGTAGATGGGACTCAAGGGCGGTCGTTCACCAGACAACAAACGCGACAACAGGGCGGCGCCCTGATAGCCAACTTCTTCCAGATTGGGATCAATGCTCGATAGTGGCACGCGTAAACAGTCGCAGATCATTTCGTTGTTATCGACGCCAAGAACCGCGACTTCGTCGGGCACGCTGATTCCAGCAGCAGCGCACGCTTCGATAACTTCAACGGCATCAACATCTCGAACCGCAAAGACGGCGACTGGCTTCTTCAGCTTTGATAAACGCTTCATCAGCCAGCGGTGTCGCTTTTGTCGTGTGTCGACTTGATCACCACGTTCGTGTTGCCAGGCCAGCACTTCACAGCCATGACCAGCCGAGTTGACGGTCGATTGGAACGCATCACAGCGACGACGGCTCACCCCCAGCTCCCAGCGACGGCAGGCGGCAAAATGGCGATAACCTGATTCCAGAAAATGTTCTGCGGCCATCTTGCCGATCGCCACGTTATCCATCGTGACTCGGGGCAACTTGATGTTGGGGCGACTTTCGGCCAAGTCGACGACGGGAACCCTCAATCGACGCAGTTGCGGCCAATGATTGTGCCGAGCACCTAAAAGGGCGATCACTCCATCTCCTTGCCAATGTGTGGGTATGGGATCGTCAAAGTCAGCCGTCACGTGCCAGCCATGATCGCGTGCAAAGCGGGCCACGCCACGATGCATTTCTGGGTAATACCAACCCAGTGACAAGAGGACGTTTGTGATGTCGATTGAGGATGCTCGTTTAGCCATGCGGGATTTCTTAATCAAGACAGGGCTGCCATGCGGATTATTCAAAGTGACCATAAGATTGTTTGCAATGTACATTTTACGCAACAGTGGATTCGGTACAATGAAACGCTTGCGAAAACGACGTGTGGTGGACTTCGCCAGAAGTCCCGAAATGTAGTCCCGAGCCGTCGCTGTCGCAGAGGACCTCTGGCGAAGTCCACTACGTCTTACGATTCCAGTAATAAGCCTGTTGCGAACCGCTCCCAATGCCTCAAGTCATTGCTCCGCTCCAAGGTCTCGTCGCGGCGACGTTTACACCGCTCCGCGAGGATCGGTCGCTGCATCTCGAAGCGATCCCACCGATGGTCGATCGACTTGCTGACCAGGGAATTGCAGCGCTGTATGTGCTCGGCAGCACCGGCGAAGGTGCGTCGTTGACCTTCGACGAACGGTGTGCCGTGGCGGATTCGTTTGTCAACGCAGCCAGCGGCCGATTGCCGGTTATCGTGCAGGTCGGCAGCGAGAGTCTGATGCAGGCTCGACACCTGGCCGCCCATGCCAGTCGTGTTGGTGCTGATGCGATTTCGGCAGTTAGCCCGGTCTACTTTAAGCCTGACTCGGTGGAAACGCTGGTCGCATCGATGGCGGAAATCGCCGGCGGCGCACCGGAGTTGCCATTTTATTACTACCACATTCCAGCGGTGACAGGCGTTGGCGTGAGCGCTGTCGAATTTTTGAAGTTGGCCGAACAGCGGATCGAGAACTTGCGCGGCGTCAAATTCACGTCGCAGAACGTGTTCGAGTTTCAGACTTGTGTCGAGTACGCACAGGAACGACTGCAGATTTTTTGGGGACTCGATGAGATGCTGCAGTACGGACTTGCTGCCGGTGCTGTTGCGGCCGTCGGCAGCACTTACAACTTTGCGACAGCAGTCTATCAGCGATTACTGACGGCATTTGCTGCCGGCGACATGGAGACGGTTCGACAAGAGCAGTTGCGATCGCAAGCCATCGTGCGAGCGTTCTTGCCGTACGGGCCTCGCGGTGCCCAGAAGGCGATCATGAAAATGATCGGCTTGGATTGTGGACCCTCTCGATTACCAGTCCCAACCTTGACACAAACTCAATATGCAGCGCTGGAGCGAGAGCTGAGGGACATTGGATTCTTCGAGTGGATCAAGCCACTCGCGGAGACACCATTGCCGTGAAGGTACGACATTTCTACCGTAGTGGGATTCGCCAGAATTCCAGTGTGCGAAAGGAAGTCTGGCGACTCCCACTACATCGGGTACTGCTCGCGCTCGCCTTGACAGTGGTCGTGGCAAACTGCGGCGTGAGTGCCGAACCTTTGCTTGAGCGGGTAACACTGTTCGAAGAGGGGCGCGACGGTTTCACTCTGTACCGGATTCCCGGAATCGTAGTGACGTCGCGCGGGAGCGTGCTGGCGTATTGCGAAGCAAGAAAGTTTTCGACGGCGGACCGGGGGGAGATTGAGATTCACCTGCGCCGCAGCACCGATGGTGGTCGGTCCTGGTCCTCGCCGCAGCAGGTCGCGCACCTGGGAGAGCGTCTGCCGCGCAATCCCCATCTGCCGCCGGGGAAGCAGGCTAAGGACTTCGGCGGACCGAAGGAGCAAACCGTCAACAACCCGGTCGCCATCGCCTGCCGGAATGGAACAGTCCACTTGATTTACTGCGTGGAATACATGCGTTGCTTTCACATTCGCAGCGACGACGAGGGGCTCTCCTGGTCGAAGCCAGTGGAGATCACCACGGCATTTGAAGCGTTCAGGTCAACAGTCGACTGGCAGGCGATGGCGACCGGGCCGGGGCATGCGATCGAACTTCAAAACGGTCGGCTGGTGGTTCCGTTCTGGATGTCAACCTATGAGCCTGGCGTAAAGCGGGGCAAAGGAGTGGGCGTCGTCTTCAGCGATGACCAGGGTGTCACGTGGCTGCCTGGGGAGATCGCGCTACTTGACGCCGGTGAACCGAACATCGCCGAGCTGCTGGACGGCGGCGTCCTGCTGACGGCCCGCAACGGTGATGCTCGCTCTCGGCGAATCTCAGCAACCAGTTCTAACGGGGCGACGGACTGGTCGTCTCCGCGATTCATTGATGAACTGTATGAGCCGGGCTGCATGGCTGGCATCGTGAGTCATCCGGGATCGGACAGTCTCAAGGGGCCACTGCTCCTGTTCTCCAATGTGCAGACAACCGAACGAAAACACTCCAGCCGCCGCAACCTGACCATCCATCTGAGCCGCGACGGGGGTGCAACTTGGCCAGTCAGCCGCGTACTGGAACCGGGGCCCAGCGCGTACAGCGACCTGGCGATCCTGCCGGATGGCCACGTTCTCTGCTGCTTTGAAGATGGCAGCGGGCCTCCGGTCCACAAACGCAAACGTGACTGGGCCTACACTCGGATTTCCGTGGCCCGCTTCAATCTGCAATGGCTCATTCAATCGGAAGCAACACCATGAAAAGATACTTTTACGCTGGACTATTGCGCCTTGCAGCGATGTTCGCGGCCAGTGTTACTGTAGCCGCGCAGCCAAACATTCTATTGATTGTGTCGGAGGACAACGGACCGGAGCTAGGGTGCTATGGTGATCCGTATGCGAAGACACCGCGACTCGATCGCCTTGCCACGGAAGGCATTCGCTTCGAGCGAGCCTTTGTGCCACAAGCCGGTTGTAGTCAATCACGAGCAAGTTTCCTTACGGGGCTATATCCGCATCAACATGGCCAAATCGGCTTGGCAACATGGGGATTCCGCCTGTATCGCGACGACACTCCGAATCTGCCACGTCTTCTGAAAGCCGCCGGCTATCGCACCGGAATCATCGGCAAGCTGCATGTGAACCCCGAGTCAGCGTTTCCATTCGACTTCCACGAGATCAAGTCGGCGAACTTCGCACGCAACACACTGAGCGACTATGCGCGGCACGCCGATGCATTTATTCGGGCGGGCGAGGAACCGTTCTTCTTGAGCGTCAACTATCCCGACGCGCACGATCCGTGGGTGCGACAGATTGCTGGTCTTCCATCCAATCCGCAGGGCCCTGGCGATGTCAAGGCAATGGCCTACATCGGGATCGATCCGCCCGGCATGCGAGAGATGGTAGCGGACTATTACAACTGCCTGAGCCGCCTCGATACGCTGGTTGGCGATTTGATGGACGTTCTCGACCGTAGTGGCAAAGCCGAGAATACGATCATCGTCTATATCGGCGATCACGGCGCGGACATGTTACGCGGCAAACGAACTTGCTACGAAGGCGGCTTGCGCGTGCCGATGCTCATGCGCTGGCCGGGCAAGATCGCGTCTCAGGTGCGCAGCGAACTCGTTTCGACTATCGACTTGATGCCAACGCTCTTGTCGGCATCCGGTGTCGAGCCGCCTACTGGTTTGCCGGGTCGCGCATTGCAACCGCTATTCACACCAGGCGAGGTCTCGTGGCGGACGCATTACTTTGCTGAATATCACACGCACGCTGCGGCACCTAACTATTTTCCGCAACGCTGTGTTCGCACGGATCGCTTTAAGTTGATCGAGAATCTGCTGCCCGGTGAAGTCCATCCCGACTATGACTTGACGCTCTCAAAATTGGCGAAGGAAGCCGCCAAGCGCGATATCGTCGGCGGCCTGGATTTGACGCGAGTGATTGCCCAGGCTGATGCGGCCGTCAAACAAGCCTACGAACGCATGCGGCAACCGGCGCGGTTCGAACTGTATGATCTGGTCAATGATCCGTACGAGTTTCACGACCTGTCTGATTCACCAGAGCACACCGACATTCTCCGCGAGCTTCAAGGTGAATTATACGCGTGGCGAGAACAAACCAACGACCCTCTGTTGGATCCAGGTAATCTGGAACAGCTTTCCGCCGAAGTCCGATCTGTCACGAAAAAGAATGCAGGCAAGACATTTCCCTGGAAATATCCCAAATACCTACCGTCGCCGCTGTTGCCGTAGTAAACCAGCCGTAGTGGACTTCGCCAGAAGTCCCTTGATCGGCACGCCTGAATACAGGTGGAGACGAAGGAATTCTGGCGATTCCCTCTACGCTATGTCAGGACAAGGAATTCTGGCGAATCCCACTACCAATCACTCGGCACAAGGAACGACTGAAGTGCAATATCGAGATGTAATCATCGCTGTGCTGCTTGTCGCGCTGGGATGTGCCAGCGATACAGCCAAAGCGGCGGAACGCCCGAATGTCTTGATGATCGTTGTCGATGACATGAATGACTGGGTGGGTTGCCTGGGTGGTCATCCTCAGGTGAAGACGCCGAACATCGATCGACTTGCACAGCGTGGTTTGCTGTTTACGAACGCTCACGTTCCCGCACCGGTCTGCAATCCGTGCCGCGTCAGCGTCATGACAGGCCGCAGGCCGAGTTCGACTGGCATCTATGCCAATGATGTTGTCTGGCATGAAGCGTTTCCAGGAATCACCAGTCTGCCTCGTCACTTCAAAGCCAACGGCTACCATGTTGTTGGTGGCGGCAAAATCTATCATCACATGCCGGGCTTCAACCGACACAGCGATTGGCACGACTACTTTGATCAAGTTTTCGACAGCCATTATCAAGACCGTTTGGCTCGCGGTCTGAATATGAGGAACTTTCAGTGGCCCGACGGATTCCCACTGAGCAATATCGAATCAGTACGAAGCTTTAGCAAGCCGCCCCAGAATGCCAACGAGTTCGATTGGGGACCGTTTGATATCGCCGACCATGAAATGGGGGATGGCAAGTTGGTCGAATGGGCAAAGCAGTTTTTGGCTTCGCCGCCAAAGCAACCATTCTTCTTGGCGGCTGGCATCTATCGACCGCATTTACCGTTCTATGCTCCGCGCAAGTATTTCGATATGTACCCGCTGGATCAGATCATTCCGCCGGAGATAAGAGCTGACGACTGTGATGATCTTCCGTCGAGTGGGCAAGCGATGGCCGCCATTCGTCGCGGCGACCTCGAGTTGGTGATTCGCGAAGGCAAATATCGTGAAATGTTACAAGCCTACATGGCAAACATCAGTTTTGCTGATGCGCTGATTGGTGGTTTGCTCGACGCTCTCGACGCCAGTCCTGCAGCCAAGAACACCATCATCGTCCTGTGGTCCGATCATGGCTGGCATCTGGGCGAGAAGCAGCACCTGCACAAGTTCACGCTGTGGGAGCGGTCGACACGAGTACCCTACATCATCGTCGCACCCAAAGTCACTGCCGCCAGCGCTCGCTGTTCGCGGCCTGTCGGTGTGATCGACACTTTCCCAACGCTGCTCGAACTTTGTTCTCTGCCGACGGTGGAAACACTCGACGGGACAAGCCTGGTTCCGCTGCTGAAGAATCCAGCGCTGCAGTGGTCGCGTCCTGCCCTTACAACGCATGGCCAAAGCAACCATGCGCTGCGGACCGAACGCTGGCGTTACATCCGCTACGCAGACGGAGGTGAAGAATTCTACGACCACTCGACCGACCCCAACGAATGGCGCAACCTCGCCGACAATCCTGCATTAGCGGCCGTGAAGGCGGAACTCGCTGGGTCACTTCCGCGGACCGATGCACCTGCGCTCCGCTCGAAGAAGAAACCGAAGGAAATAGAATGAAACAATTTGCCAACGTGAGTCATACCGTTATGCTCCTCACTGCCCTGCTGCTCGCGCCGCTGGCGTCGCTGCATGCCCAGACGAATGGTCCGCTGCGAGTTCATCCAGTAAACCCGCGCTACTTCGCGGATGCCTCGGGCAAGGCGATCCTGCTGACCGGCTCGCACACCTGGAACAATCTCGTCGACATCGGCCCGGACGATCCTCCACAGCCGATCGACTTCGACGCCTATCTACTCTGGCTGAAGGCACACGGCCACAATTTCACTCGCGGCTGGACCTGGGAACCGACTCGCTGGGATACCACGGCGATGCGGAACGAAGCCTGGCGGAACGGCAACCATCATGTCAGTCCTCATCCCTGGCTGCGAACAGGGCCGGGGCAGGCGCTGGATGGCAATGCGAAGTTTGATCTCGAACAGCACAACCCCGAGTACCTGAACCAGTTGCGAGCACGATTGGCCAGGGCGCGCGAAGCCGGTGTGTATATGTCCGTGATGTTGTTCGAGGGATACGGCGTACAGTTTCAGCCCGATGCCTGGCCAAACCATCCGCTCAACGCTGCTAACAATGTCCAGGAAGTCAACGGCGACAAGAACGGCGACGGCAAGGGGGTCGAGATCCATCAGGCCGCCAGGAAGCGAGTTACGAAATACCAGAAAGAATATCTTCGTTGGCTCGTCACTGGGCTCAATGAGTTCGACAATCTGCTCTACGAGGTGTCGAATGAGACGCATCCGGATTCAACGGACTGGCAGTATGAGGTTATTCGCATCGTCAAAGAGGTGGAGGGTTCACTGCCGCAGCAACATCCGGTCGGCATGACTTATCAAAACCGCCGTGGTAAGAATCAGACGTTGTTTGACAGTCCGGCGGACTGGGTCTCTCCAAACTCGGAAGGCGGTTTTCGCGATGACCCTCCGGACCTGAAGGGCACCAAAGTCGTTCTGTCCGACACCGATCATCTTTGGGGCATTGGCGGTGATGCAACTTGGGTTTGGAAGAGCTTTACTCGCGGCTCCAATCCGATTTTCATGGATACCTTCGAAGGCAAGGTACTTGGGAAAGTGCGGCCGCAGGATGATGGCCCGCGTCGAGCAATGGGGCAGGCGTTACGGCTGTCGCGAATGATCGACCTGGCGAAATCAACGCCGCAGCATGAACTCGCTTCGACCGGCTACTGTCTGGCGGAATCAGGTGTCTCGTACATTGTTTTTGCGCCCGAAGGCGGGAAACTCACACTCGACTTGAGCGCGGCCTCCGGTGAATTCACTGCAGAGTGGATCGATCCAGTCGCCGGCACACGCTCACCTGCAGGACAAGTCGTCGGTGGCGTGCGACAGTCTTTTTCAGCACCGTCCGATGCTGCGGTGGTCCTGTTCCTCAAGCGGAGTTCACAACCATGATGTCTCAATGCTCACCCACTACTTCTCTCCGTGCGACGGTCGGGACGTTTGCCGTTTCGATTTGTACGTTGTTAGTTGCCATAACGATGTTGTGCGCGGTGTCAGTCGCTGATGAACCTGAGACTCATCGCGGCGACGTGACCGATGTGCGAGTCATTCGGCGCGTGGAGCAACATTCTTATGCGGGCAAGGTATGGCAGCCCTTCATCATCCAAGGGGACAAGAAAAAGGACCTGGTGGTTGCGTTCGGCGCGGAGTTGAGCGGGAAGTCCGATATGGGAGACATCCTGGTGAGTTTGTCGAACGACGATGGTGATTCCTGGAGTGAACCAGTACACGTGTTCGACCACCGCCAGCGTCAAGGTGCGATTCAGTTTGCGTATGCGAATCCCGTCCTCTTTCGCGCCTCACGTCAGGCAGTGATTTGGTGCTTCGCCATGCGTTGTCCCATCGTGCAAAGGAACAGCGAGGAATCCCACCTCGCCGGCGCGTTTAGTGCCGACGGTGGGCGTTCGTGGACGCCAGTTGAAATGGCCATGCGCTACGGCGGTCCGCTCATCATTGTTGCCGGTATTGTGGAAACGGAAATCGATGGCCAGAAGACCTTTCTGTTACCCGCCCACCGCAACACGCTCCAAAAGGACCCGCTTGGCTCGCGCGACCATTTTATCCTCAGCAGTACTAGTCTGCTGGAATGGAAACTGGAGACTTTTATACCGCAACCGACCAGCGGCAAAGTCTTCCTTCACGAAGGGCATATTGCTCCCGGCGACTCGGCGGGTGAGCTTAAGATCGTAATGCGAACCGCGAACTATGAAAACGACCGACTCACCACGGATCCACCGCGTGCCTACTCGAGCATCAGTCGCGATGGCGGACGAACCTGGAGCGAAGCTCGCGCGGAGCCGGAACTGCACAACGCTAAGTCCAAAGCGTACTTCGGTCGCGCTGCGAACGGTACGCACATCTATGTCTACAACGACGGCCCCGCACAACGCGACAAAGCACCTGGCTTCCCAAACGGTGGACGCATGGCTCTCCGTTATAAGATCAAGTCGCCTGGAGGTGCCTGGAGCGAGGAGAGAACTTTCTACGATGCGGGCATCAAGAACTCCTATCCAACTCTTATCGAAGTTGAACCAGGAGAGTTCCGTTGCGTCTGGGACAGCGGCACCCCCGACAGGGCCCGCACTCATATTCACTTTGGAAAGTTCACGCTCAAGCCATGACACCGAATGAACTGCGCGAAAGAGGATCAACATGTACCGCCTACTCATAGTGTTGGGAGTTCTCTGGGGAATCAGTGGTATCAGCCAGGGAACTGAGTCCGCCCGACCCAACATCGTTCTGTTTCTGATCGACGACCTCGGCTGGCGCGACCTTGGTTGCCAGGGCAGCGCGTATTATCAGACGCCACATATCGATCGACTGGCCGGCGAAGGTGTTCGCTTCACAGATGCGTATGCGGCCTGTGCTGTTTGCTCGCCAACGCGTGCGGCCGTCTTAACGGGAAAGTACCCAGCGCGGTTGTTGCTCACCAACTGGCTTCCGGACGGCCGTTGGAATCCCAAAGCTAAACTGCGAGAAGGGCGATTCTTACGCGGACTACCGGTGGAAGAGTTCACGCTGGCCGAGGCTCTGCGCGCCGCCGGATATCGCACCGCCAGCATCGGCAAGTGGCATCTCGGCAGCGAACCGTTTTCCCTGCCTGAGCATCATGGTTTTGACGTGAATATCGCTGGCAATGCACACGGGGCTCCGGGCAGCTACTTCTTTCCGTATCAAGGCAACTGGTTGATTCCAACCACCGAGTTGCGCGCCAAATGGAACGTATTACTGGATGGCAAGGAAGGCGAGTACCTCACCGATCGACTCACCGACGAAGCCGTGAAGTTCATCCATGAAAGCAAAGACCAGCCGTTCTTTCTCTACTTTCCGCACTACGGCGTCCATACTCCGCTCCAGGCCAAACCTGAAGTCACGGCGAAATACGAGCGCATTCCGGAAGCTGAGCGACAAGGCAAGCCGGAGTACGCGGCCATGGTCGAGAGCATTGACGACAGTGTGGGCCGTGTGATGGCCACTTTGCGGGAACTGAAACTTGAAGACAACACGGTCATCATTTTCACCAGCGACAACGGTGGTTTTTACAACGCCACCAGCAACGCGCCGCTGAGAGCGAACAAAGGCGCGTACTACGAAGGCGGCATTCGTGTGCCGCTGATCATCAAATGGCCCGGCGTGACGAAACCGAGACTCGTGGTGAACGACCCCGTCACCAGCACCGATCTCTATCCGACATGCCTTGCCGCCGCCGGATTGTCCGCGTTGCCGAATCAGCACGTCGATGGCGTGAATCTCCAGCCCGTTCTGACGGGCGCTGGCTCGTTGCCTGACCGCGCCCTGTTCTGGCATTTCCCACACTACAACGACCATCCCTCGAGCGTGCCTAGCAGCGTCATTCGCAA
>CALFOL010000310.1 GCA_937919915.1 uncultured Planctomycetaceae bacterium | reverse complement strand
TCAGTCGTCGCGTCAACGTAATCATCTAATTGTTTAGATGAACAGTGTGGAGGCACGAAAAAAGCCGTCGAACTTAGGTTCGACGGCTCAGGTGTTCTGCGATACGGAGACTACCGCACTGCTTAGACTTTGCCGAAAATGGTGTTTCCGGTGCTCTTCAGGTCGTCGCAGGCTCGCTTCATCCGTGCTGTGACGCCAGCTTCACCCAGCTTGATGTATGTGCGAGGATCGTAGGCCTTCTTGGAACCAATCTCGCCATCGATCATCATCACCTGATCGTAGTTCTTCAGGATGTGATCGGCGACAGGACGAGTAAACGCGTATTGCGTGTCCGTGTCGATGTTCATCTTCACAACACCGTAGTCCAGAGTTTCCTGAAGCTGTGCGGTTGGTGTGCCGGAACCGCCGTGGAATACCAGGTCGAATTCAGCGGCCGCACCGTATTTGTCCATGACAGCCTTCTGGCCCTCTTTTAGAATTTCCGGTCGCAGTTTCACAGCACCTGGTTTGTAGTGACCGTGCACGTTGCCGAACGTAGCCGCGAACATAAAGCGTCCCAGGCCATTGAGTGCTTCGTACACCTGAACCATGTCTTCAGGACTTGTGTACAGCTTGTCGGCAGGCACGTCAGAATGATCAATACCGTCTTCTTCGCCGCCAACCACACCGGCTTCGACTTCCAGAATGATTTCGTTGGCTGCGCACAGTTTCAGCAGCTCGACGCTCTGAGCAATATTCTTATCCAGCGGCAATTCTGAACCGTCGTACATGTGCGACTGAAACAGGTTGCCCTGCCCTGCGGCTCGACGAGCCGCGGTGGCTTCGATCAGTGGCTTCATGAACGTATCAACCTTCTTCGGCTGACAGTGGTCTGTGTGCAGGCCGATGAGAACGTTGTACTTTTCTGCCAGGCGATGAGCTGCTTCTGCAAGTACGATCGTCCCGTGAACGGCGTCTTTAATCATCTGGCCCGAGGCGAATTCACCCGCACCGGTCGAGAACTGAATGATGCCGTCTGACTTGGCTTCCGCGAAGGCCTGAAGAGCCGCATTGATGGTGGCGATCGATGTGACATTGATCCCGGGATAGGCGTAGCCACCCTGCTGTGCTGCGTCGAGCATGCTGGCGTATTGGGCGGGGGTTGCGATAGGCATCGGACAAGCTTCCTTTGGAAGGTAAATCAGTGTGCACCCGATTCGGGCGGCGGACAGGGAGAAACTCGGGTGTCAACCTGAGACCCCCAAAGCGTTCTGACACAGGTTATCGACTGGCAAATCGTCTGCAAGCTTTCACACGTTCTGAAGCCCAACCGCAAATGACATTCTCAGGGAAGCGACTAGTTTGAAGAGCCAGCGCCCTGACTACGGGAACCGCTGCTGACTGGCAATGCGTGAATTTCCTGTATTTTCTTCGCGTCCGGGGTGAGTCCCGGTTGGCCCGTCGCTCGGCGGACGATCGAGATTTCGTCGACACAGACCTCAGCCACGCCGTCCAATGCAATCCAGACTCGGAATGGCCCATCCTGTGAAGCCTGTCGAAACATCCGAAACGTCCTCCACGAAGGCTGAAGGTCTGGTCGCACGGCGAACTCGGGGCCCAGGTCATCATCAAACATCAACAGTGGGGAATCCTGTTCGGCTGGAAATCTCTGCCCCAGCTTGGCCTTTAACGTGACCTCAAAGACGTCGCCCGCAGCCGCTATGATTTCCGGAGAACGTACCATCAGCGACGGTTTGCCGAATTCGGTTGGCCGGCCGTCGTTGTTGCGTTTGAAGGCACTTAGTTGAAGTACATGATTCGCGTTAGCGTTTTCCGTCACGATGTCGGCCGAGGCGTAGTAAAGATCCTCCTGCGGCGAGATTTTTTTCCACGCTCCGTCAGACAGTAATCGCAGGCTGTTGAAGTCGCCGGATGGAACAAGATTTCCTGACGGCGTGCTGGCCTTTATTCTGTTCATCAGTTTCCAATGGTCAGGGAGCGTCGAAAAACTGACTGTGTGTGGACTGGCCAGCGGAGATGACAGCGACTGAGTCGCACGCTGCCAATAGCGGGCCTGCACGCTGCGAACTTCACGCATTGAGGAACGTGCCAGTCGTTCTGCGCCAGGATAGTCAGCACGTTGCAGTGCTTCTGCAGCTGCCATCGAAAGCTGCGCCGCGTTTTGAAAGTTGCTCGCAGCATTTGCATCTGGTGCACCTACCAGTGAATCGATCAGTCCACATGTCTGCTGAACTCGCGCCAGCTTCAATTGTGCAAGTTCCACAAACAACTGCGATGCACGGTGCACACGACTCTGAATCCTGGTCTCCAGCTGTTGTCGTTTTTCCGAATTTGACGATACGAAAATGGCCGCATGCTGATCGAAGTCCTGAATGTTCAGACGCAGACCACCGGCTGCCGGCTCTCTTCGCAGGCCTCGCAATCCCGTCGCGAAAATCTGCCAGGCAGATGCAGTTTCGGTTGCCGAAACCGTCAGCTTCGCTCGTTGGGCGAACAGGGTTTGTGGCACGAAATGAGATTGCTGATCCCAGAATCCCGCGAGCACCAGAGACGAGCCTGGTGTGCTGATAATTGCGGCGTCAGGAGCAGTCGGGATACTCAGATAACCTTCGGCGTTCATTCCGGTGTTAAAAGCGGCTCCAGACTGTTGCCGATCTGGAACTGACGATTCCATCACGGACACGCTGATGTGGCCGCTGACACGTCCTTCCACCAGCAGTGGTTCAAGGATGTCCAGGTAAAGGTTGGCCAGTTCAATCGTCAGGGCGGTTTCCTGGCTGGCTGGATCGTCGGATTCCAATGACTGTGTCTTCCAGAATCCAACGCCGCGTGAGCCTGCGGACAACGCTGCGATCAGCTGCATCATGATCTGTTCGGGCTCCACAAACGCAGGTTGTGCTCCACTGCGTTCACGCCATTCGGCGAAGCTGGAAGAGGCTTCTGTCTGGATCCATTCCCAGGCAAGGGACAGTTGAGCTGTCGCGTTCTGCTTCAGGAACGAACGGTTGCGAGCTTCCCCAAAGTTTTTGAGCCAACCTGTTGAGTGCTGGCTGATGCCCACCATGCCAATTTGCCGTGAAGCGACTCCTTCGGCGGAGGCGACATCTGCCATCAGAGGCCGCCGACGCTGCTTGTCAGCGCTACGAATTTCTCTGGCCCATGCCAGCAGGTGTGGAAACTGGTCCGCAAGGATCCTGCTACCGAATATCCAGATATCCGGCATTGGATGCATATCATCCAGTGGTGGCAGTCCCTGCAACGGTATGTTGAAATCGGCGGGGTCAAACTCCGGATGCGGTGGTGTCGCCAACACAAGAATGTTCCGATCCTTCAGCGAACGCATGCGTTCGACCGAATTCAAATCAGAAACCCAAACGCCGTTAACGCCCAGTTGGCGGAGTGAATCCGGAGTCTCGTCGTGATCCGGAATAATGCGGAGAATCACGGCCTTGTTACCGACGACAAGACGATCCCGCTCAATACGCAATTCTGAAGTGGGCAACCCCTGCGTTTTTTGCTGAGTTGGTTTCGGTACGATTAGCTCCGGCGTCACGACCGGACCGTATTGACATTCGCCAACATCCAAAAATGTTGTTCCACTGTGCAGTTCCACCACCAGCGCGCAGGCATCGAAGTACGCGCCACTCGTATCGACCAATGGCTGACTGAGTTCCGTTCGCAATTGTCGCACGCGAGCCTGTACGGCCGCTTTGTTGCCTGCGATCGAAAGCGTTTGCCATTCGTTGGTGGCATTGCTTTCGGCGCCAACCAGCCATGTCACCAGCGGGGCTCCCGTGCGAGGGTCTGTCTGCCTGGGCAGCACCATCCTCATGCCCAGTCGGATTCCTTTCTGTGCGGAATTTACCGCAACCGTTGCCTGGAATTCATCCATCGCCAATGCTGGTTCGTGTTCGTGAATCAATCGCACTACCTGAAAGTCGGCGTTCGACAAACACTGAAACCGAGTGAACTCAGTTCCCTGTTCGGTTTCCGTGGATTGGTTCTGAATCCTGACAGCCGGAGGCAATGGTTGCTCAACAGACCATCCGTTGGTGGCAGACTCCGCGGCATCCGCTGTCGTGGCGATAACCACAATTGCGAGCACGCCGAAGGTTGCTGCGACGAATTGCGTTGATAGAGATTTGTCCGCAAAAGTCATCATGGGTTGCGACGTCCGTGCCACCAGAGCTTGAAAATCGATTTTCGTGTGGGCTGACTCACACGAGTCGGATTAACGGCCGTGGCCAAAAACATGGGCAAGGTCCAATTTCGAGTTGGAAAACATAACAGAATTGCCCGTTTTTCCAGAGGTCAGATTGTGTAGCGGGGTAAGCAAGGCAACTTTCACCCGAATCATTGCCTCGCCGAGTTGACGACAGCCCTACTTCTCCGAACAATCGTCATTAGCAGACCACTGAGGCGGTAATTTGAACGGCTCAGGATGGCTGGTTAGTTTTGTGTGTACGTACCCCTTCGACCGTTAATTGCCCCGAATTTCACAATCAAGATCGCTGTATTTTCTTGCCACAGATTCGCCGCTACATCAAGATCATTGCTCAGCAGTCACCACTGCTTGGAAAAGTCACTCAGGAAAGCACGGAACATGTCTGCCCCGAAACGATTTCAGGACCGCATCCAGGAAGATCTCCCCATTGAGCTCGTTGAGCTTGGCGAACTTCTCCAGGACATGCAGTCTGACAACCAGACACTGGTAAATTCCTACAATCGCGTTGCCGAATCCGTTCTCCGGCGTCGACGCATTCTGGGGCTTGTACAGGAAGCCCTCTCGCAACTGCGGCTGGATGTCAAATACCTGATGTTCGATCTGGAAATGACTCGGCGTGAACGAGATGAACTGA
>CALFOL010000309.1 GCA_937919915.1 uncultured Planctomycetaceae bacterium | reverse complement strand
CCGAGTTTAACCGGCTCTCAATCATCAAACCGCGCGGTAAGTCAGACACTAGTTAGCACTCACGCTGAAATCTGAAATTGCTAATTTCAAGTAAACCACTCAACAGCCATCTCCAAATGCCGCCATCTCCTCCGAACATTGTGTTACTTGCCACTGACCTGATGCTCTGCAGCACTGTCAGTGGCTTTGCAGCGACCGCCGGTGCCACATTTAAAGCAGCATCGACAGCAACGGAAGCCGCGGACCACGTCGCAGACAATGAAAACGCCCTGCTGCTGGTGGACCTGGGTTGCGCCGGGCTGGATGTCGGTTCGCTGGCGGCGGCGATTCCGGAGCAGGTTTTGCGGAACGCGGTCGCCTACGGTCCACATGTGCACGTGGAAAAACTGCAGGCCGCGACGGATGCTGGTTTTGGTCAGGTGATGAGCCGAGGACAGTTTTCGGCACAGATCGGACGATTGATTTCAGCCGGTGTGCAGTAAACCGGTCACCGTATCGTGTGTGTTTTTGCCGGTTTAGTGAAGACGCACACACAACAACGGGGCTCCGATCGCCGATAACTGTTCTGACGCTGATCGACATTCAGACAGCGGCGTCCAAATTTTGCTGGGAAACGGTGATGCGCAAGGAGGCTCAGTCATGAGATCATTAAGAACGGCAGTCATCCTGGCGATGGCTTGCTTGCTGGTCGGTTGTCAATCGGGGAAGTTCCGCAATCCACTCGCGCTGAAGGCTAAGGAAACGGAATTCAGTGCAGAAGAACTGGCTGCGGTGGACCAGACCGTTGAACAGCAAACTTCAATGCCCGTGTCATTCACCAACAGACTCAGCAGCCAGTCGCGAACCGGACCGACGGTACCTCGAGTCAGCACAACGCGGCGAAGCTGACACCCTTAAACTCCGGCGCATCGTTGATGCGCCATCGCATTTGATGAGAATCTTACTCAAGATCATGCGCGCACAATGCGCCTCTTCTGGAAATTCCGAGCGGAAGCTCGCGTGAGCTGCGGGCCTCCCGCTACCAACCCATCGACATGTTGGTTTCGATGGCGCGCTGGGACTCGTGCAGGTCCGCTCCGGTTTCCAGCATGTACAAACGGATGGCGTGCAGCTTGTCGCCGGACGCTCTGGTCAGGCAATCTCGAGCCACGTCGCAGGGCATCGATTTGCCATTAAGTCCCAGCAGCCCTTTGCTGATAACCCACAAATCGCGTGGGCGTTTGGTGATACGGATCACACGTTCCTCCGGGTAGTGCTGCATCGCAATATGCTCAGCCTGTTCAGTACTACTGGCCCAACTCAGCATGATGTGCGATTCTGTCTCGATTTCGTACAGGGGCATCTGCTGATTCCGATTCCCGTTTGGAGTAACTGACGGGCTGTTTGTAGAGTGAAAGTGGCGGCGGAAAGTGTTTTACGGAGTTTAGGCGGCTAACACCGCAGTTTGAAGTGCGCCGAGAAAATCGGCCACGGCCGAAGCATGATTCCCTGTGGGCGCCAACGCAACCCGATAGGGGAAACTGTTAACGTGGGAACCACAGTCAGGTAAGACAAACCCTGGGCTGCGTTTATTGGCACGTCAGAACAATCTCGTTCCAGATCGCAAACGAGCAGTTCTAAATCCCGGCAATTCGCCGCGGATTCGGAAAACCTGGCATTTTACGCGACGATTCACCGACTGCACGCGGGTTTTAAGTTTCATAGCCAAAGGGGTTCAAGGCGGTAGACTTTGCTGCCGTCATGCTTATCTGTCAGCGTCCCTGGGGCTATTGTACGACCGCAGTTGTTGTCGAACCACCATCCCCGTCTTTGACCCGGGCAGTTGCTCAATCTACAGGAGATCTCTTCGTGAAAATTCGCTCAATCACATTATCAGCCATGCTTGCGGCAGCCTTCGCTCTGTTGACATTACCGGCGAACGCTCAACCGCCTGGTGGAGGCGAAGGACGCGGAGGCGATTCGCAGGGCGTCGTCGAACGCATGATGAACTTCGATGAAGACAAAGATGGAAAGCTCAGCAAAAAGGAAGTTCCCGAACGACTGCAAAGTATGTTTGCTCGCGCAGATAAGGACGAAGATGGCGTGCTGACAAAGGATGAAATCCGTAAGGACTTTGAAGGCCGTGAAGGCGGCCCGCGTGGCGAAGGCGGCCCTCCCGGCGGCGGAGAAGGCGGACGTGGCCGTGGCGGTGAAGGTGGCCGCGGAGAAGGCGGCGGGCGTGGTGGTGAAGGTGGCCGTGGAGAAGGCGGCGGGCGTGGTGGTGAAGGTGGTCGTGGCATGGGCAGACCTGGTGGTGAAGGTGGACCGGGTGGTCCGCCTGTATTACGAGTGATGACCGCGTTGGATGCCAATGGTGATGGAGAAATCTCAGCGGACGAAATCAACAACGCAACAGCTGCATTGAAGAAGCTTGACCGAAACAAAGACGGGCGCCTGGATCTTGAAGAACTTGGGCCTGCGTTCGGCGGCCCTGGCCAGGGACGTCCGGGTGAAGGTGGTGGTCGCGGCGGATTCGGCGGCCCTCCAGGCGGTGGTCCTCCCGGTGGTGGGGACCCAGCGGCTATAGTTCAGGGAATGCTGGACCGCATGGACAAAAACAAAGACGGTAAGCTGTCAGGCGATGAGATCGAAGGACGCATGCGAGAAAATCTGGAACGCATCGATACCAACGGCGACAAGTCCGTCGATAAGGCCGAACTCACAGAAATGGCCAAACGCTTCCAGGGCGGTGGTGGCCAGGGCGGCGGTCGTGGTGGTCGTGGCGGAGAACGCAGTCGACCACCAATCGAAGAGTAATTGAATGTGGCGGGCAATCCCCGTCATCTGCGGAACAATCAAAAATGTCCGTTCCATAAATCAAAACCATTAC
>CALFOL010000308.1 GCA_937919915.1 uncultured Planctomycetaceae bacterium | reverse complement strand
TGCTTTTTTCGGCTTCGGAAACTTGCTGACATGTTTTTCTATTTTCACCAGCGGTTCTCCCGCTTTTGCCAGCGGCAGCTTTCCGCCCATGGGCACCATATCCGGAGGCAGGCACTGGGTGGAATTGCATCCCTGAAATCGGACATGAAACTGCATTTCGATAAACTCCGTTGTCTCCGTTTCGTCCGTTTCCAGCAGTGCGTAAACGATCGCATTGCCGTCATAGACATGATATGGCTCGTCTGACCCCTGGACTTTCAGCGGATGATGCTCGGGGTACTTGACCTTGGTCAGCTTCACTTTCTGTTTCGACTTCAATTCGACTGTCGTCGGCACCAGAAAGTCCGGACTCGAAGGGTTTGCATTTATGTGCCACCCCGGCTGAACAACCAGTTCGATGGCGATCAGCGATTTGCCTTTCATTGGCAGTTTGCTGTACATCGGATAGATGTTGACCTTCAGCGGTTTTTCCTTTTCCTTCTGTACAAACCGGCTGGCTGGCACTGCAGACTGTATCGGGCGGAAAGTGCTGTGCTGCTGAGGCTCTGCGTCCGTAGCCGCCACTGGGACGTCTGTTGTCACCTTGTTGTCCGCCGCTGGTATTTGCCATGCCGTTAAACGGTACTGCGAGGACACTGACGACCGACTCTGCGCCTGCTCATTCTTTTTCGAATCCTCGAGCCACATGTGAGCTGCTCGACCAAGTCCCGCGCAGGACGCCGGTGATTTCTTCAGGGTTGCAGCAAAACGGTTCAATATATTCGGCACCTGGTCGACCGGTCCGACCGGCCCGACCGGCGATTTCAACGCCCCAAGTCGAAGCAGGTTGCAGATGGAAACACTGTTCGCAGAGGGGAAAACGGAATCGTAAACCGAACTCGTTCGAGCAATCAGCTTCTCATGATCGTGAGCCGTAAAGTAATACGCATTCAGGGTTGTGTCGTAGAACAATTCATGCTGTTTTTCCGCCAACGCTGCGGCCGTTTCTCGCCAACGTTCCTCCCCGGTGGAGCGATGTAATTCAATAGCAGCGGCAACAAGGAACGCATAGTCATCAAGGTACCCAGGGTACTTACCAGTACCATTTCGCCAGGTTCGCAGCAGGGTTCCATCTGCGTTACGAAGATTTGCCAATAGAAAGTCGGCCGCAACAACAGCGGCATTGATGTCCTGAGAACGCTTCAGAACTCTCCCGCTATACGCCAATGACTGGATCATTTGTGCATTCCACGCGGTCAACACTTTGTCATCCAGCAGCGGTCGTTCACGCTTCGAGCGAACCTGAAGCAGTGTCTGTCGCATCTGCGCAAGACGATTTGCCAATTCCGTCGCATCAATTTTCAGACGCGCTGCCGACTCAGGAATAGTCTCCGCCAGATGCACGACGAATCCGTGTTCAAACGGATTCTCACGATCGAAGCCGTAAACATCAGCAAACAGAGCGGCATCCGCTTCGCCCAGAATTTTCAACAATTCCTGCCGCGACCACACATAGTATTCGCCTTCAACAGCGTTCGTTTCAGCATCCAATGCCGAACAAAAAGCGCCGTCCTGTGTGGTTAATTCTCGCTGCACAAAGTCGGCGATTCCAGCGGCCACATCGCGGTACTCAGTCTTGCCGGTTATCTCAGCGGCGCGAGCATAAATGCCCAGTAGCTGTGCCTGATCATAAAGCATCTTTTCGAAGTGTGGCACATGCCACCGACGGTCCGTGCTGTATCGATGAAAGCCGCCTGCCAGGTGATCCTGAAGGCCACCCTTCGCCATCTGCGAAAGAGAATGCTCCACGATCTTTAGTAACTCGACATCGCCATTGGCTTCGTATCGGTCCAAAGCAAACTCCAGACGCGGCACATTCGGAAACCGCGGAGAGTTTGGTTTGCCTTGATTGAAGTCGACCCCGCCCCAAACCGGATCGTACATTTCTTTGACCTGCGCGATTGCGGCGTCGAGCAGGCTGGCATCAACAGTCACGACTTCCAATGCCAACGCCGGTCGCGCCATACGTTGAACGTGACTGGCGATGACCGCGGCAGATTCGTTGAGATCATCTTTACGGTCTCGCCACATCTCGGTCACACGCTGCGACACACTTAGAAACCCAGGGCCACGTTCCGGAGAATCGACCGGAGGAAGGTAGGTGGCACCACCAATCGGGTTACCGTCCGGAGTCAGAAACATCGACAATGGCCAGCCACCACCTGCCGAAGATCCTGCCAGCTGTTGATACACAATCAGCGAGGTCATGTAGATATCATCTACGTCAGGTCGCTCTTCGCGATCAACTTTGATGTTCACGAAGTGCTCGTTCATGTACTTCGCAATAGCGGCGTCAGAAAACACCTTGCGCTCCATCACGTGACACCAGTAGCAACTGCTGTAACCGATGGACAGGAAGATCGGCTTCCCATCCTGCTTCGCTTTCTCAAACGCCTCGGGCCCCCACGGATACCAATCAACCGGATTGTGGGCATGCAGCAGCAGGTACGGACTGGACTCCTGAGCAAGCCGATTCCTGGCGGGAGGGCTCACATCTTCAGCGAGCAGAATCGGATCCTGGATAGCACAGGTACAAAGCAGAACGAAGCACACCAGTCGAGCGATGTTCATAACACATATCCATTGGAATCGGTGGAGTTGGCGGTCTTTGCCGTGCGTCCATGCAGACGATGGCGCGTGGTCCGTAAATCTGTTCGCCCAACCGTCGCGCACCAAGTAGTCTAGCGAAGCCCTGCGAAACACCTAGTCTGCAGCATTTGAGACAAGCGGTTTCGGGTGC
Organism: uncultured Planctomycetaceae bacterium; assembly: GCA_937919915.1. Taxonomy (GTDB): domain Bacteria; phylum Planctomycetota; class Planctomycetia; order Planctomycetales; family Planctomycetaceae; genus Fuerstiella. The sequence continues at coordinate 2,518 of CALFOL010000308.1, read as the reverse complement.
GATACACGGTTTGCATGGGTTGATTCCGGGTTAAAAATGTCAATAGGAGCAATGGACGAATTATTGTAACTTTCGGGAACGGACGCAGGATGCGTAGTCAATTCATTCGCGGAGGTAATCATGGATGACACTCAAACCGGAGCAAAACATTCGGCCACTCCTTTCGCTGTCGATGGTCTGGTCGAGCGATTCGCCGAGGAACTCGCGGGGGAGCGGGTGAGCAACGGGGATGTCGATCTGAAGACCGTCAGCTTTCGCGAAATCGAACAGCTCAGCCACGACATCGGACGACGGATCGCTCAGCAGCTCGGGCGGCAGTTCACCGACAAGCAATGTGCTGAGCTGTATTCGGACGACTATAACTGTCCGACGTGCGGCCTCGAATGCGAGGCCATCAAACATCCGCGCACCGTCGAGACGATCGACGGACCTGCGGAGATCATCGAACTGAAGTCATTCTGCCCCAAATGTCGGCGGAATGTTTTTCCCTGTGCGGGGCGTCACCGGCCTCGATAACCGCACCTTCAGTCCGCTGTCTCGCGACAAGATCATCACGGCCGTGGTCGAAACCGATGGCGGTCGCATTCGGACGCGCGAAACGGAGTGCGGCAGCGGGACTCACAATCCTGCCTGGAAGGAAACAAAAACGGCACTGTGTATGCGAATGTCGAGCGACGTTCACGAACACCATCCGGCTCCAGAGCCGCCGAAATCCCTGCAAAACAGGCAATATGTGAGCAAGCTGGCGAAGGAAGTGGGGGGGCGCGAAGTCGATGGAACACACGTCGACGGATGACGACGATTCACCGGCGGATGAAGAGTCAGTGCAGCCGACTTCGCCCGCCGAGCCGGAGAAATACAAGCCTCCCAGGCGGCTGATGCGAACGTGCCTGGCCAGCCTCGACGACAGCACAACGTTTGGAAAGATAGTTGCCGCGGAAGCCCACCGCAAAGGCTTCTTCAAAGCCAAACGCCAGGCGTTTGTGGCGGACGGAATGAAATGCAACTGGACGATGTGGAAGACGCACTTTCCGAACTTCGTGCCCATCGTGGATTTCATTCACGTGATCAGCTATCTGTACAAGGCGGCGTTGGCCATCGGCCAATCGGAAGATTTCGGCTGGGGATTGTGCGCCGAATGGATTCGCGCGTGCTGGCAGGGGCGAGTGGATGATGTCCTGTCTGAACTGCAACACTGGCTCGACACTCAGCCGCCCGCGCCGCCCGACATTGCGGACGATGATGCTCGCGAAATCGTGCGTGTGGCGCTGGGCTATCTGACAAACAATCGGACACGGATGGACTATCCGAGCTACCGTCGCCAGGGCCTGCCGATGACGAGCACGCTTATGGAGTCGCTGATCAAGGAGGTCAGTTATCGAGTCAAGGGCACGCAGAAATTCTGGAACGATCCGACCGGAGCCAATCGCATTCTGGCCGTCAAAGCGGCAGCAATCAGCGAAGACGACCGGCTGCTCCCGGCAACATGACTACATTTCCATGTCCTGCACCCCCAGAGCATGAAGGTTCGGCACACCAAGGCGGATTTTGTGTGGGCCGACGCTGATGCTCTGTCCGGACAGCGCAATCAGGTCACCCACCTTTTCCTGGGGCGTCCGAATCCTGATGCCACTCCACGGCATCAGCTCCAACATGCGGTTCCCGATCTGTCGGCCTCGGATCGGATGCACACCAATGCCGTTTTCCGAATGTACGGTGGACAATGCCTGTGACAATCCGGCATACAGGTGATAGCCGTGATCAGCGTTGATTGCCGACGTGGAGGTAACCGGAAATTCAAGATCAAGATACATGATTACAAATCCAATTGGCCAGTAGTTTGTTTTACCACGTCTCTAAACAGCTCCAGAACACGTTTTGCGGTCCCCTGAGGTCGCGACGGATTGTCTTCCCTGAAACGCCTGTGTCTTCGACGAGTTCCTGAATCGTCCAACCTGACCGTGGTGCTTCAAGTATCCGCAGAACCTTCCTTTGTCGAACAAGCTCCGGCGATTCACTCATGTGACGAACTTTAACGATGGGGCTGGACAGATCATGTCCCTTTAACGCAGTTTACTTACCGTTGTGAACGGTACTCGCTTGCGGGAGTAGGCTTTCTTCAATCGAAATGCGATCCCAGTAGCCACAAATCAGCGTAATCCCCTGCAGCGGTTCGTTATCGAATTACGGTCGAACCTGGAATAATTCCCCATGGTGGTTTAGAGACTCCCCTGGACATTCAGCGATTCAATTCAGAGGCCCCTCAAAATCTTCGTTTTCGGCGAGCGAGCACTATCGCCCCGTAGACAAACCTCGCCGAGCCCAAGCGACAAACAATCCGTAATGCTGCGAATTCCTGCCCGCCAGGCTGGAACGACCGTAGGTTCATCCTGCCTGGATTTTCATCGCCAGGTGAACGCGACACACGGGCGGTCGGTTACTGAAGGGCGTATCTGTTATTTGAGGCGTAGGCACAAGGTCGCAGCAGAGCTGCGGATTCCTGCCGGCACGCCGGAAC
>CALFOL010000307.1 GCA_937919915.1 uncultured Planctomycetaceae bacterium | reverse complement strand
AAAAGTCAACAGAAGAACATTCCCGCGCAAACAAAACACCGCTACAATAAAACGAGATCTTCCCGCCGCGATAGCGGCTTACCTGAACCACGAATTGCACGAATGAAGGCAGTCGTGGCCTGACGGCTCACTCGTGTTCCGCAGGCATTATCACACAGCGGAATCCGGTGTGGAAGGCTCCGGTATCTTCTTCGCCTTTCATGCGGGCGGAGACGCGGTAGCCGATGCAGTATTGGTCGCTGCACATGAAGCTGCCGCCACGCTGGACGCGTTTAATGATGCCCGGTTCCTGTGGGTCGAAGCTGCTGTCCGGGCCGGGCGGGTTTTTGAGCGGGCTGACGGAATAGTACTCCGGCTGGTAATAGTCGTCGCACCATTCCCAGACGTTGCCGGACATGTCGTGCAGGCCAAAGTCGTTCGCAGGGAACGTGGCGACAGGGGCTGTCGTTTTGAAGCCGTCTTCGGCCGTGTCTTCGATTGGGAAGGTTCCCTGCCAGATGTTCTGCTTCCATTCGCCATTGGGATTGCGATCGTTGCCCCATGGATAGAACTTGCCGTCTTTGCCGGATCGTGCAGCATATTCCCATTGAGCCTCTGTCGGCAGTTGTTTGCCGGCCCAATCGCAGTAGGCATTTACGTCCAGCCAGCTCACGTGTACGACCGGGTGGTTCATCCGGTCGTCGATGTTGCTATCCGGGCCTTCAGGATGCTTCCAATCAGCTCCGGGAACGTATTGCCACCAGCTGTACGCTCCTTTTGCCGGATCGATGTCATCACGGCTGTTCAACTGCAAGCTGCAGATCGAACCTGGTTGGTTGAATTCTTCAAGGATGGCGATGTCTTTTAAGCCGGAACCCTTTTGGATGCTGCGAAGTTCTGGTTTTCGTTCCGGTAGCGTGACGTAGTTAGTGGCGTCAACGAATTCTTTAAACTGCTGGTTCGTGACTTCTGTGATGTCCATCCAAAACCCGTCTATGGCGATCGGGTGTGGCGGGGTCTCGTCAGGAGGGCCAGTGTCGCTGCCCATGACCGCGACGCCACCAGGAATCCAAGCCATTCCCGTGTGATGATCGTTGGGCGGGTTCTCTGACGTGGGTTGGTCCGTGATCAGGTCTTTTGTGATTGATGGCGGCACTTTGTTCTTGAGTCGGGCAACGATCTCCGGATTGTGAAGCGCAGATTCGTCGCTGACGACGGGCATTGGCTGTCCCAAAGCATTACACGCGATCTGTGCGGGGGGCGCGTCGGTTGCTTGCGTTATCGGGGTGGCCTCAGGTGGGACCGGGTCTGCCTGTGCCACTGGCGGGGCAGGGCGGTTCGAGTTGTCGGGCATCAGCATTGCACCGGTGAGTCCGGCGGCTGCCATGCCGAGAATAATTAAAGCTGGAAGAGTGTTTTTCATGCGGATATCGCTGCAACGCCCATCGGGGCGGACGTGTAAATTCCAGAGCGTGGCTTTTTTCCTATCGTCCGGTGTGGAGGCCGGTTTTTCAATCGGCGTTTGACGGAATAATAGTCTTCAGATGCGAAACGCCACGTTGTACGTCGTCCGCTCTGTTGTCGCCGCCCGTTCTTTCCACGCATAGCCAGCCGGAATAGTCTGCTTCCTGAAGCGTTGGCAGGAGCTCAGTCCAGTCAACGATGCCGTCGCCAAGGGCGACCTCTGTTCCGGCATCGTCCATATTTCGCACTGCGTCGCGGCCTCGGACATATCCGAGTTCCTGATACAGATTCCGAAAGATTTTGGTTGGATTGGTCCCCGTCATGATTGCCGTGGCCGGGTCGAACACGATGTCCATAGGGCCCGCAGTGACGGCAGCAAGCAGCCGTCTGATCAACTTCTCGCTATACGCTGACAGCTGCAGTTGTAGTACGCAGCCAACGTGGTTGCCGTGGCGCGTCAAGTCGTTCAGGATTTCACAGAGCAGTGAGAACTCGGTTGCTGGCGAGGGGCCTGCGTCTGAGGCTACGGAGAACGAAAACGGATTCGCCTGGTCTTCGATGTCGACCGGAGCGGATGCGGCGGGTTGTGCGTCGCTGTCGGGGATGCGTCCGCACCGGACCACAAGTTCCCTCGTTTCCAGCTTCTGTGCAAGCGTCATTGATTGACGGATGATATTGAGACGTGGTTCGAGGAATTCCTGGTCGTAGAGTGCATGTCGCGTCGGGCAGAGCAATCCAGCCACTTCCATTCGGCGTTCCTGTACCGACAGCAGGATTTGTCGGATTGAGCTGCTGGTGGCCTTATCGGCTGGGACTTCTGATCGAGAATTCAGGCGAACCCCTGAGACTTCGTAACTACCAGCGAGTCCAATGCCAATCTTGAGTGAAGTATTGAGGTCTTCAGTTGCAACTGCGAGACGAAGTGACATGATCCGGGTGTTTCCATAGTGAGCCGCTTTCAATTGCGGCAATTGAGTTGGGTTTTCTGCAAACCAAGATCATAACCGGGTTTTGCCGATGTCGACAGTTTCTGATGCGATTGCTTTTCTGGAGGAATTTGCTCCGCCGTTGCTCGCGGAGTCGTGGGACAATGTCGGCCTGCTGGTGGGGAGACGTGATGCTGACGTTAAGACGATCATCACTTGCCTCACCCTGACTCCTGATGTGGCGCAAGAAGCTGTCGGCGAAGGTGCACAGCTGATTGTTTCGCATCATCCTGTGTTGTTTCGGGGAGCGAAAACAATCACGGATTCAACGAGTGAGGGATTGACACTGTTGCAGTTGATCGAACACGGGATCGCTGTTTACAGCCCTCACACAAGTTTTGATAGTGCTTTGCTGGGAGTGAATCAGCAACTGGCGAATGGTTTCGGCCTCGTGGACGTGGCTCCACTTCGTCCGTCAGAAAATGCCGCGATTGGCGGTGGACGAATGGGATGCCTTGAAAAGCCAGTCTTACTTCGTGAATTTCTGGGTACTCTTCGGTCCGCGGTGAGTGCAGAATATGTCGAATACTGCGGACTTCCTGGCGCCCCTGTCAGCAAAGTGGCAGTTGCCTGTGGTTCGGCGGCGGAATTCCTCGCGGATGCAGTCAGCGCGGGTTGTGATACGTTTGTCACCGGAGAAGCAAGCTTCCATTCTGCATTGGAGGCTCGAGAAAAAGGGCTGAATCTAATTCTTCTGGGGCACTATTCGAGTGAACGTCCTGCGGTTGAGAGGCTCGCCAGCATATTAGCGGAAGCCCTTACGGACACGGACGTGTTCGCGAGTCGCGTTGAGATCGATCCTTTGGCGGTATTCCTTCCATGACAGCAGCCACACAACCCGCACCTGAGGTGGAATTCTCAATAGGTAAACTGACGTTTCGTCAGGCTTTTCAGCGAGGATTTCGACTGCGGTGCCCCGCGTGCTCACGGGGAAAGCTGTTCCGGAATTGGTTTCAGATGCACGGCTGCTGCAGCAACTGCAGATTCAGTTACGAGCGCCCAGCCGGCTATTTTTTAGGGTCGACATACATCAATTATGGCTGCACGGCTTCGCTGACCACAGTGACCTACGTCATTCTCCTTTTTGGCTTCGGTGTAGCTCGAGAACGGCTGTTGCCCATTGCCCTGGCATTTTGTGTCATTTTTCCTCTCGTTTTCTTTCGGTTTGCCCGATCATTGTGGCTATCACTCGACTGTTACTTCGATCGAGCGGGTGCGTCTGAGGCCATGTCAGGAGCGGGAAGCATTGAATCCCGTTCAGAAGTTACAGATAAACTGTGATTGAGCACTTGACATCAACAAATACCTCGATACACTTCCCGCTCGCCTGAGTAACGAAGGGCGACGCTTCGCATTTGAGACGTGAATCACGTGTTTGATGCGGCAAAGATCTTTGACAACTAGATTGAGATTGTGAGTCTGTGAGTTTTGGCAAGCGAGAG
>CALFOL010000306.1 GCA_937919915.1 uncultured Planctomycetaceae bacterium | reverse complement strand
ACGCCACTGTGCAACCTGTGGCTCAGTACCCTGCGCGGCTCTGCATGATACAGCCACCATAGCATCGGCCGCGGCCGATGCACCGGCTGTCCATGTAACGCAGCCGGCAACACGTTGGCGCCATCGATCGGTCGGCCCATGGAAAGGCCAACACCTGCAACGGCGCTCAACGTTGGTAGCCAGTCGGTGCCGTTGATGGGTTCGTCACTGACTGAACCTGCCTTGATGCCCCCTGGCCAGCGAATAATGCCAGGCACATGCATGCCCCCGTCGTGAACGTTTCCTTTGGCACCGCGCAGATGCCCCCAACTTCCGAACGCAGTGGCTGTACGATGTTCAGGAACGTTGTCCGAAGTAAATATAATAATGGTGTCGTCAGCAAGATTGTGTTTGTCCAAATAATCCAGCAGACGGCCGATGTGATGGTCCAGCATAGAAACGCAGCCGAAGTACAGGTCGGGATCCTTGAGCTTCTTTCTGACCACTTGCGACCCGCCGGATGTCGCCAGTGCTTTCTCATGCGGTGCGATTTCGTCTGCCGGATACAGTGCTCGACATTCGTCCGCCGCCTGGACCGGTGTGTGAGGTTCCCTGAACCAGAGGCAGGTGAAAAAGGGAATGTCTTTGTTGCGTTGATCCAGCCAGCTCATAGCTTCGTCGACGACGATTTCGCTCATCCAGCCTTCAAGCTGCCCGGTCTGCTGACCATTGCGAAGGAAGCCTTCCGGGTTGCGGCCAAAGTTGCTTTTGTGCGCCAGCCAATGATCGAATCCATGATCGCCAGGGTACGGCTGAACACCGGAATCGAAGTCGCCCGAACAATGCCACTTGCCCGCAGACATCGTCTGGTAGCCGCCCGACTTTAACTGTTCCGCAACCGTTGTTTCTGTCGTGGGAATATGCAGCGGCTTAAAGCGGGAAGAATAGAACGTGCGCAACGCCTGTTCATGTCTGAGAAACAGTCGCATGAACTCGCCTTCCGAAAGCCTTCGGGCGTCCTCGTGATTTTCGTTTTCGCTGGTTTCAGCCAAATAGTCTCATTTCTCTCGCCGCCCGAACCTGCCGGAAATTCTGCAAAAACGTTGTCTCGATCGTTTAACCCGACGCCAGCAGCGAGGCCCAGTACGGTTCCAGCTGACGGCCTCGCCGCTGGCGTCGGGTTAAACGGGCAGTCGAGTCTCGGCGGGCACTTTCCCATTGTTTGCTGAAACCTGCAATCGGCGGGTCGGACGAATGACGATCGATCTTAGCTTCCTATAATCCACGGCTTTCCTTGCTATTGCCAGTGATTTTCGGGCGATCGAGTCTGCGGGCCTCCCGCTCTAAACCATCTCAAAATAATGTCAGATACTGAAATCGTTATCCGCGGAGCTCGCGAGCACAACCTTCGCAATGTCAGCCTGTCGCTCCCGCGAAACAAATTGATCGTGATGACGGGCGTCAGTGGGTCAGGAAAAAGCTCCCTGGCCTTCGACACACTCTACGCCGAAGGTCAGCGAAGATACGTCGAATCGCTGTCCACCTATGCACGGCAGTTTCTGGGCCAGCTGCCCAAGCCGAATGTTGATTCGATCTCCGGGCTGGCACCATCGATCTCCATCCAGCAAAAATCCACCAGCCGCAATCCGCGCAGTACGGTCGGGACGATCACGGAACTGTACGACTACCTGCGAGTCCTCTTCGCGCGAGTTGGACAGGGATACTGTCATGTCTCCGGCAAGCCGATCAAAGCGCAGTCGACCGATTCGATCATCGAAAGTATCGCCAGTCAGCCGGATGGGACGCGCTATTCGATTTTGGCACCGATCGTGCAAAACCAGAAAGGCGAATTCAAAGATCTGTTCGAAGATCTGTTGAAGCGCGGACATCTGCGAGCTCGTGTGGATGGCGAAGTCGTGTCACTGAACGATGACCTGAAACTGCGACGACATCATAAGCACAATATCGAAGTCGTCATCGATCGACTCGTCGCCGGCCCCGCCAGTCGCAGTCGATTAGCGGAAGCCGTCGAACAAGCATTGAAGCTGGCGGACGGGAAACTAATTTGCGCGGTTGAAGAGCCGACGACCGAAAGCAGAAAGCCAAAGGGGGCCGGCAAATCCGCCGCTTCGTCCCCCGACCGTCTGTACAGCGCCAACTATGCGTGTGCGGAAAGTGGCATGAGCTATGAGCCGCCGTCACCGCAGCTGTTTAGCTTCAACAGCCCGCTGGGCATGTGTCTGGACTGCAACGGACTGGGCCTGCGTCATGGGTTTTCGGCAACCAGCATCGTTGTGGATGAAAATAAGTCGATTCAAAACGGCGCGTTGCTGTTTTTGCCATCGTTGAAAAAGATCGGCCGCTGGCCGCGACACATTCTGGTCAGTTCAGCCGAAGCCATCGAAAAACTCGCCGGCATGGAAACGGGCACGTTGCTGAAAATGAAATGGTGCGATGTTCCCGCGGAAGCGAAACAGCTGTGGTTGTACGGCACCGGAGACCGGCACATCACGTTCAGCTGGAAGACTCGTGGCGGCGTGTACAAACACGGCGGCAAGTGGGAAGGCTGGGTGAATCGCCTGCTGGAAAACTATCGCGTGGTCAAAAATCCGATGCTGCGGCGAGCAATGGAAAAGCACCTGGAAGTTGTCAGCTGCCCCACCTGCGAAGGTCAACGCCTGAACAAACAGGCACGCAACGTGCGGATCGCAACCACCAGTCGTCGATTCGCCAAACGCAAGCTGCCAATGGAACTCAGCCTGCCGCAGGTGTGTGCGCTCAGTATCGAACAGGCGGCCGAATTCTTTGAATCACTGAAGCTGGATGCGACGCAGCAGATCATTGCCGAAGAAGCATTAAAGGAAATCAGCGGCCGCATGGGCTTTCTGCTGCAGTGCGGGCTGCACTACCTGTCGCTGGAACGTTCTGCGCCCACGTTGTCTGGTGGTGAGTCGCAACGAATTCGTCTGGCGGGGCAGATCGGCTGTGGGCTGGTCGGAGTCGTCTATATTCTGGATGAACCGTCCATCGGTCTGCATCCGCGCGACAATGTCATGCTGTTGGAAAGTCTGCAGCACCTGCGTGACCAGGGCAACACGGTGATCGTGGTTGAACATGACGAAGAAACCATGCGTGCCGCCGACTATGTCGTCGACTTCGGTCCCGGACCCGGTGTGCGAGGTGGCGAACTTGTTGTTGAAGGCAGCGTGAAAGATCTGCTGAAGAGTAACCGCAGCGTCACAGGGCAATACCTTAGCGGACGTCTGAAGATTGAAGTTCCCAAAGTCCGTCGCAAGGGCAGCAAAGAGGCGATCGTTGTCAAGAACGCGCAACACAACAACCTCAAAGGCATCGACGTCAGTCTTCCGCTGGGAACATTGATCTGTGTGACCGGGGTCAGCGGCAGTGGGAAAAGTTCGCTGACCAACGACATTCTGTGGCAGGTGCTGAACCGCGATGTCAACAAGGGCAATGGCGATCCGGGAAAGCACGATCGCATCAACGGCCTGACAAAAATCGACAAAGCCATCGACATCGACCAGTCCCCGATTGGACGTACTCCACGCAGCAACCCGGCGACGTATGTCAAAGTCTTCGACGAAATTCGCAAGCTGTTTACCGCATTGCCGCAATCGAAACTTCGCGGTTACAAGCCAGGCCGCTTCAGCTTTAACGTGGCCGGTGGTCGCTGCGAAGCGTGCGAAGGTCATGGAGCCACAAAGCTGGAAATGGACTTCCTGGCCGACATCTGGATGCCGTGTGATGTTTGCGAAGGTCGACGATTCAGTCACGAAACACTGGAGGTCAAATACAAAGAAAAGAGCATCTCGGAAATCCTGAATATGGAGATCCGTGACAGCCTGAAACTGTTCGAAAACGTCCCGAAGATCAAACAGCTGCTGCAAACGCTGGTCGACGTTGGACTGGACTACATGCAACTGGGCCAGGCGTCGCCCACGCTGTCTGGTGGAGAAGCTCAACGCGTCAAGCTGGCCCGTGAACTCGGCAAACGTTCCACTGGCAAGACCTTGTATCTGCTGGACGAACCAACCACCGGACTGCACTTTGCCGACGTCCACAAGCTGCTGGAAGTGTTGCACAGTCTGGTTGACAAAGGCAACACGGTGATTGTTGTCGAACATAATCTGGACGTTATCAAAACTGCTGACTGGGTGATCGACATTGGTCCCGAAGGCGGAGCCGGAGGCGGTGAAATCGTCTGCGAAGGAACTCCGGAGATCATCGCGAAATGTGCAGCCTCTCACACCGGCGTCGCACTACGCAGTGTGTTGCTAGGGATGAAGCGTCTCGCAACCAAACAGAAAGGCAAAGGCGCTGGTACCAAAGCTGATCCGTTTATCTACAGCGAACGCATTCAGATCGTTGGAGCATCGCAGCACAACCTGCAACACATCAACCTGGAAGTCCCGCGCGGCGGCATGAACGTCTTCTGTGGTCCCAGCGGCAGCGGAAAAACGTCGCTCGCCATGGACACCTTGTACGCAGAAGGCCAACGGCGATACGTCGAAAGCCTGTCGTCTTATGCCAGACAGTTTCTGGGGCAGATGCCGAAACCCCGCGTCGACAGTATTCAAGGCCTGAGCCCTGCGATCGCCATCGAACAGAAAACGGTGGGATCCACACCACGGTCGACCGTCGGCACCGTGACCGAAATCTACGACTACCTGAGAGTCCTCTATGCGCGGCTGGGAATTGTGCATTGCCCATCCTGCAGCAGGCCCGCAACAAAGCAGACCACCGACGAAATCGTCGAATCCATTCTGCAACTGCCCGCGAAGTCTCGCCTGCTGTTACTGGCAGTCATTATCGTGGATCGCCAAACCACGTACGAATCCGTCTTCGAACGCATGCAGCGGAATGGGTTTGCTCGCGTTCGTGTCGACGGTATTACGTATTCCCTGGAAGACGTTCCGGAAATCGATCATCGCCGCGAACACCAGATCGAACTAGTGGTGGACCGAGTTGTCGTGGATCGCAAACAGCGAGGCCGCATTACGGAATCGGTCGAAGCGGCTCTGGACGTCGGCAAGGGCGTGATTCGTGTCGTGATCGCAGACAGCAATGTCGACGAAACGGAATGGGAAGAGCACCTCTTCAGCCTGCATCTGGCCTGCCTGGATTGTGGCTTTGCTTACGAAACGCCTACGCCCCAGCAGTTCGGCTTCAATAGTCCTTTGGGATGGTGCTGGTCCTGCGAAGGTCTCGGCACAGAGTACGGTGCCAACCAATCGCTGCTGGTGACCAGTCCCGAACGCACGTTGATGGACGGTGCTGTCGGAGCCTGGCCGGATCCGAAAACCAACGCCGATTTTCGCATGCTGCTGGAAGCGATCGGCACAGAGTTCAAGATCCCGTTGGATCAACCGTGGTATCTGCTGTCGGCCGAGCAACAGCGCGTCATCCTGTACGGTAACGAAGACCGATGGATTGACGTGAAGGCAGCTAGCGGAAAGCGGAAAGCGGGCGCGTTCAAGTTTCGATATCGCGGCTTGTTTCCCACGGTCGAACTGGCAGCCCGTCTGTCGCACTCACATCGTCGTTCTTTGATGGAGATGGCTGGCGAAAAAGACTGCAGCGTCTGTAACGGCACGCGGCTGAATGAACTCACAGGAAACGTGCAGTTAAAGAAAACCACGCTGCCGCAATTATGCAAAATGCCGCTGGTTAAGGCACTGGAATTCCTGAAGGCATTGCGGCTGACGAAAGCGGAAAAACAGATCGCGGGCGACCTGCTGAATGAATCCGTGCATCGCCTGGCGTTTCTGGTGGACGTGGGTCTTGACTACCTGACGATGAACCGATCCATGCCGACCTTATCCGGCGGCGAGTCTCAGCGCATTCGACTAGCCGGCCAGGTCGGCCGATCGCTGACCGGCGTGCTGTACGTTTTGGACGAACCCACGATCGGGCTGCATCCGCGAGACAACGGGCGTCTATTGGCGGCATTGAAACGTCTGCGGGATCTCGGCAACACGGTGCTGCTGGTCGAGCACGATCGGGAAGTGCTGGAAGCGGCCGATCGCCTGTTCGACTTCGGTCCTGGAGCCGGACGAATGGGCGGAACGGTAGTCGCAGAAGGCACACCCACGCAGTTGAAGCGGCAGGCAAAACAATCGCTGACCGGCGCGTATCTCAGCGGTGAACAGGGCATTCCCGTTCCTCCTCAACGGCGAGTCCCTTCTGTAACGGCCAAAGATAAATCCGCTTTTCAGGAAGTGCAGTGGTTGAAGCTGATCGGAGCCACTCAACACAACCTGCGCAACGTCGATCTGCGAATTCCCCTTGGCACCATGACGTGCATCACGGGCGTCAGCGGCAGCGGCAAAAGTTCTCTGGTGATGAACACGTTGGCGAGATCAGTCGCTCGCAAGCTGAACCTGTCGACTGACGCACCGGGGCCGCATAAGGACCTGCTGGGGATTGAGCATCTGTCGAAGATCGTGCTGGTCGATCAAAACCCAATCGGCAACACGCCGGCATCCAACCCTGCGACTTACACCGGCTTGTTTGATCACATTCGCGATCTGTTTACCAGGATGCCGGAATCAAAAGTTCGCGGCTATGGACCAGGCCGCTTCAGTTTTAATCGCGCCGGAGGACGCTGTGACGACTGCGAGGGCATGGGGCAGCAGAAAATTGAAATGCATTTCCTGCCGGACGTGTGGGTCGAATGCACAACGTGTCGTGGCAAGCGATACAACGACGAAACGCTGAACGTCAAATTCAACGGATACAGTATCGCCCAGGTACTGGACATGCCCATCGAAAAAGCGCTGGACGTGTTTACGAACGTGCCCAAAATTCGAGCTCCTCTGGCAACGCTGCATGCCATTGGACTGGGATACCTGACGCTGGGCCAGTCAGCGCCCACGTTGTCCGGTGGGGAAGCTCAGCGGATCAAACTGGCTGCGGAACTGGCCAGGCCCAACAAAGGCAAGACACTGTACCTGCTGGACGAACCCACCACCGGCCTGCATTTTGACGACATCGCCAAACTGCTGGCCGTGTTGAACAGTCTGGTCGAACAGGGCAATACCGTTGTCGTGATCGAACACAACCTGGACGTGATCAAAACAGTCGACTGGATCATCGACCTCGGTCCGGAAGCCGGCGCTGGCGGCGGACAAATCGTGGCTGAAGGCACACCGGAAGACGTGGTAGCTTATGCGAAAAAGTCGAAGAAGGGGGGCCTTCGATCATGGACCGGAGAACTGCTTGCTCCGGTGATCGCACAAGCAACAGTCGCCGCAATCGAAACCTTTGATGTTGCGGAAGTGGCGAAAAAACGAGCCGATGATGTCACCGTCCAGCAACTGGGCAAGTCGTCTGCGTTGCCCTGGGAGACCGACGGACAGCGCTGGCATACTCAGGAATGCGTTAGTCACGACGGCGTGAGCTGCCATTGGGATGGGGCCGCACTGCAGTTCGTGATGGACCTGCTGGCGAAGGATAAACGTCTGGCGGAACCGAACTGGAATCATCGTTCCACCGTTGAAGTGAAAGCGAAAGGCGGCCTGGGATGGCTGTTGCACGCTCGGACTGGCCATGCGTGGGTGATGGTGTTTTGCTTCCGTGTCAAGAAGGGAACATTCGAGGCGAAGTCACTCGACGCTGAATTGAACCTGACACCGATCGACGATGTGGCGGACATTCTGTATTACACGCAGTCCGACCGTGTCAGCGTTCGCAACATGAAATCACCGTGGCAGGAAGTGTCGGTGAAGGTTTGGGACAAGCAGGAAATCGACACGCCCGCATTCAAAGCGTTCCTGAAGAAGGCCGTTGATGCTCATGTGATCGAAGCGGTGAAGGCGAAAGCCAATCCGGACGATTTGATGCCGTGGAAGCAGCTCGGCCGCAAATGGCATCTGTTGAAAAAGGGATTGCCGAAGAAGCCCGCCTGGGAATTTGCCGCGATCGAAACACTGCTGCCGCTGGTGGAAAAGGCCTTCGAAGACTGCGACACCGATTTTGGCGTGAAAAGCAAAATCAACTGGAAGCGGACCACCGGAGACCCAGCGGCGGAGCTGCACACCAAGCGCAAAGACGGCGTTGATCTTCTGATCTACGTTCCCCAAGACTCGGTGACTGTCGGAGCCGTCGCGAAATTCGGTTCCGAACAGGAAGTGAAGCCGCACCGCAGCGGCCAGGACTGCGTCCGCATTCGCTTTATAGAAGCAGCGCAGGTCGACAAACGATTTGCCACCTGGTTGAATGCCCTGTAAGATCCCCGGCGTTGCCCAGCGCGGGCTACAGCGAATCTCGCTGGCTTATGGCCGCGGCGAGAGGTTTTCGACAGCATGACGCCTACTCCCACGAGCCCAACGCGTCCACAACATTCCGTAAACGGCTCTAATACTCGCCGAGCACTTCACCGCCGCCTCGCGTGCCCAGCCCACGCCAGATGCCGAGGTCAATGTTTTCTGAGATCGTGCGAGCCGAACCGTCCATCAGGGCTGCCTGTACGATGCCTTCGTGATAGCTTCTTGATGTGATGATCGCATAGCTGGGGTTGCCATTGCCTCCGTCCTTGCCTTCCTGCCAGGAGTTATAATCACAGTCAAAACTGCTGGTGCCGTCTGTGCATTCGACTTGCGTATTCGGCACCATCGTGGTTGTGATGCCCTGATGATGAACACGTCCATCCGGCCATTCCGTATGACCGGTTCCCTTGAATTCGGATCCCGATGCAGTCGCAACTTCGGCATCTGCAATCGTCAACGGGACAGACGTTGCGGGTGGGCCGGCGTTGCGACGATAGGGAGTCCATGCCTTGACTTCGGCCACCATCAACGTGTTGCTGGTCCCATCAGTAAACGCCGCCAGAGTATGGCGAGAATTCGGGTGAAACGAACCGTCGCCGCCGCGCCCGGTTGTCGGATCAAACACAAACCATGTCCCGAAGTTGAATCCGTACGTCGTGGGATACAGGATCGGTCGGCCTCCGCCAGCGTCACGCGCTTCGTCACTTTTGGGATCGCTCGGACATGCGTATCCCGGGATTTTCAGACCGCTGATCACGGGTTGGAAATCCCACGCGGTGGTGAGGTCGACGTTGTTGAACAGAGTTCCCTGTTCCAGATACGGCAGCAGTCGCCCATGAATTCCCCAGGAACCGTTGTTCCCGGTCGTTGCGAGCGACAGATCGAGACACGCGCTGGGAGGCAGCTTCGTGTACACGTCGAGATAATTATGCATAGCGAGTGCCAGCTGCTTCAGATTGTTTTTGCACTGAGTTCGTCGCGCAGCTTCCCGAGCCTGCTGGACAGCTGGCAGCAGCAGGGCGATCAGGATCGCGATGATCGCAATGACGACAAGGAGTTCGATCAGCGTGAAGCCACGAGACGGTCGAAGTGAGGTTGTGGATCGCATGCGTATTGCTTGAAGGAAAACATACGTATCGGCGGCATCCTGCCGCCGGGTTGGAAGCGGAAAACGGCGGCGGCAGGATGCCGCCGATACGGGAGAATCTGTTGCAGGTCGGCTCCATAGAAACGTTGGAGATGTCCTCTGCGACGGCAAATCGCATGCCGGATTTTGTTTTCGCGTATTTCGCTCGTGACCGTTCTTCGCGACGTGCAAATCTGCCGGAAACTCCGTCACCGCTGGCGAAGAATCCGTCAGGGGCTCCGATCTGTCCGGAACACCAACAAACCGCAGTCGATTGTGGCGGCGAGATCCCGTGGTCTGATATGCTGATCGTCACCCGTTCCGCATTCCTGTCGTGGCTGATGCCTGCCCGTTTTCGCAATCCAATTGATGAGATGGCCACTCCGAAATCAGATCTTTCTGCCGTTCGCAGGTTTGTTGACTGTGTCAGTGATCCTGGTGACAGTCGTCAGCGCATGGACCGCCGTTGAGAACAGCCGGACACAAAGGCAACAGCATATGGAGTCTGTTGCGGAAGCTCTGGGAACGGCCAACTTTCCCTTAACTCCACTAGTGGTCGACCGAATTGCCGCCATGATTGACGGCGACGTTGTTGTTCTGGACAAATCGGGGCAGGTCACGGCCTCTACGATTTCGACCACCGATACTCTGCAGCCGAAGCTTATAGCTGCTCTCGCGAGTCTGCCAAACGCCCCGTCGCCGCGCAACATGCAATGGAACGGCCAGGAATATCTCGTCACCGTCATTCATCGCGACAACGTTCCTCGACCGGGAGCACTCTTCGTGCTGATTCCGCAGGAACAGTTCTCTGCGCTTCGCCGCGACTCGATCCTGCCGCCGCTGCTTATCGCTGTGCCGACGTTGATTCTGGCACTGATCCTGGCGATGATCATCTCGCGCCGCGTGGGCGGTCGGATTGATCGCGTTCGCGAACTGTTTCGCGGGTTATCATATGGCGATTTTCAATCGCTTTCGATCAGTGGAAGAAACGATGAGATCCGCGACCTGTTGACTTCGGCCAACGAACTGTCCGGACAGCTTGCAGAAATGCAGAAAGAGCTGCTGCGTTCGGAACGGCTGCAGTTGCTGGGGCAGCTTTCCGGCGGATTGGCTCATCAGCTGCGCAATTCCATCACTGGTGCGCGACTGGCGATTCAGCTGCATGGACGCAAGTGCGAATCCGGCGACGACGAAATGTTGGCAACAGCGATTGCTCAATTGCGACTGACAGAGGAACAGGTGTCGGCAGTGCTGTCTTTGCGGCCCGATCTGGACCGAACGTCCGAGAGCACGTCGGTTGACCTGACGGAGCTTGTTGCGGAAGTCACGGCTTTGCTGCAACCGCAGTGTCAGCATTGGAATACGGAAGTCACTGTGTCTGACCGGAGTGCAGGCTCGGCAGCCCTGCTGGTTTCAGCCACATGTGTCAAAGGTGCCGTATTGAATCTTGTGTTGAACGCCATTCAGGCGGCCGGCATCGGTGGAAGTGTGAATATAGTGGTCTCAAATCAGGACAACGAACACATGATTGCGATACTGGATTCCGGCCCGGGTTTCGGTAGCGATGCAAGTGTGCTGACGGAAGCATTCATGACGACTAAGCCGGATGGAATTGGACTGGGCCTGACGATTGCCGAACACGCCGTTCAGCAGGAAGGTGGACGCCTGGAAATTGGGCGAAGCGGCGAACGAACGTCGGTCAGAATCTGCCTTCCGGTCCGGCAGTGCTCGTTTGAGGAGGTGACGTCATGACACGTGCTCTTGTGATAGATGACGAGCCGGCGATCTGTCGATGCTTTGAAGCGCTGTTCGCAGATTTGAACTGCGAGGTGACAGTGAGCGCGTCTGCCGAGGACGGTTTACGGCTGCTGAAAGCCGGCGACTTTGACGTTGTTGTGCTGGATGTGCGTCTTCCCGGGATGGACGGAGTCGAAGCTCTGCCGTTAATTCGCGCCGAAACCGTCGCACCGATTATTGTCATGACTGCTCATGGGACGTTGTCAACGGCAGTCTCCGTCGTCGAAGAAGGGGCGTTCGAATATCTCCCCAAGCCCTTCGATCTGGATCAGGTTTCCAGAGTCCTGCAGCGCGCGATCGCTCAGTCGTCGGCTGTGAGGCCGACGGCGGACCCTGCAACTTATTACCCGACGGCGGCGATGGAAATCGTTGGTAATTCGCTGCCAATGCAGCAGCTGTTCCGCCAGATTGCATTGGCCGCGCAACATGATGCGCCCGTCCTGATCACGGGAGAAAGCGGCAGCGGCAAGGAACTTGTGGCGCATGCAATCCACAGACATAGCCAGCGTCGAGACAAGCAGATTGTTCCTGTGCATCTGGCTTCGTTGAACGAATCGTTGATGGAACGAGAGCTCTTTGGGCATGCCGCCGGAGCCTTCACCGGAGCATCCGCTGCACAGGAAGGTCTGATCATCCGGGCCGATGGTGGCACGTTGTTTCTGGACGAAATTGGTGAAACCCCGGCAGCCGTGCAGGTGAAACTGCTGCGAACAATTGAGACGGGCGAATTCTATCGCGTCGGTTCGTCTGCACCCGCTCAGTCCGCCTTTCGGCTTGTGACAGCGACCAATCGCTCGGTGGAGGAACTGCGATCATCGGAATCTTTTCGTGACGACTTCTTCTACCGTCTGTCTACGATTCACATCCACGTGCCACCGCTGCGTGACCGGATGAAAGATGTTCCCAGGCTTGCTCAACACTTCCTGAACCACGCCAGCTCGAACGGTGATCGAGTATTCTCTCCGGAAGCCCTGGCTGCACTGAGTCGTCGCCCGTACCCGGGAAACGTCCGCGAACTGAGAAGCGTCGTCGTCCAGGCAGCCAACGAATCGCGTGAGTCCGAGATCGGCGCCGACTCTCTTGGTGGCTTCCAGCAACCACAAAGTGCGGTGGCAGGTTCTGACGAGGCGCTGCGCCGAACGTTGCGAACCTGGGCAACACAGGCACTTGCATCCGACGAGTCGAACCTGCTGACCAAAGCATCCGAGCTGTTGGAATCTGAATTGATCGAAGCGGCCATAGAACACGCTCAGGGCAACCGAACTGCCGCCGCTCAGCGGCTGGGAATTCATCGCGAAACCCTTCGAGAGAAACTTTCGAAGGGCCGCAACATCACGCCAGAGTGATCCGTCGAACTCACTTCGTCAAAAAAACCTGAACCGCCCACCGCCGATCATCGACTTTGAAGAATCTTTTGCCGGGAACAAGGCCACGCATTCCCGATTCACCTTCAGCAACTTTGTGATAGTGGAAATAGACGCCCTGCCGCTGATGAGACTGAGGGTCGAGTCCCAGCGTCAGCTTTCCGTCGACGAGATGCTTTGCAATCAACGGCGGATCAGGAATGACAAGATCGACCCACTTTACTTTGTATCCGAAGTGTTGATAAGGAAACGGGTGCGACCAAAGTGTCGCGGTGTTTGGGCCAGCAATCAGCAGATTCAGGGTTGTGGTTTTCGGATCGTAGCCAGAACCGTAACGGCTGGCATACAGGCGGATCCCCTTCAGCTTGACGGACGCTGGTGCCACATCGTCGGGAAGAATGGCGGCTACGTCGATGTCAATGGCCGGCCCCGCACCGCCATAACTTTGCTTGTCTTGCGGACTGCCAACAAACGAAACGGCTTCGATGCAACCGACGAACGGATCGGCCGACGTCACAACAGGCCGGCCTTTCAACAAATGCGTTCCCAAATCCTCCGTCGCGGTCGCAGACAGGAACGGACGCACCATCCAGTTCTGACTTTCGCTAAGTGCCGTGAATCCGTCGCCGGGCAGCCCGGTGAATGAAGCGGTGGCGTCAGGACTATCATCAAGCCCCAGGTAGAGACCTTTGGTCTGGTGCGGATTGAACGCGGCCACTATGTAGAA